>JBHHZW010000025.1:0-13013 GCA_046758305.1 Bacteroidota bacterium
ATATCAGCATCAAATCCTCCTATACCGCCAACGCGAAGTCGAAAGTCCAAGTGTATTTCCTTGATAACCCGCACTATTTCGGCCGAGATGGTCTCTACGTAGACCCGGTCAACAAGAACAAGGCCTATTCCGATAACGACGAACGATTCATCCTGTTTTGCCGGGGGACCCTCGAGACATTGAAGAAGCTTGGCTGGCAGCCGGATATCATTCACTGCAACGATTGGCAGACAGGGCTGATTCCTGTGTACTTGAAGACGGTCTACCGGAGCGATCCGTTTTTCAAGGACACGAAGACCGTCTTCACTGTCCATAACCTCGCCTATCAGGGAATCTTCCCGGAAAGTTCCTTCCAGAAATCTGGCCTACCGCCCGAAGTATACCATCCCGAGGGGGTAGAGTTTCTTGGGAACTTCAGTTTTCTGAAGGCGGGACTCACCTACGCGGACGTGATCACCACCGTGAGCGAAAAGTATGCTGAGGAGATCCGGACGCTGGAGGAATTTGGCTGTGGTCTGGACGGTCTTCTTGAAAGGAGGAAAAACGACCTCTTTGGCATTCTCAACGGCATCGATTATGAAGATTGGAACCCGGAAATCGACAGCTACATACCGGTCCGTTACAGCCCGAAAAGCATTGATGGAAAGCATGAAAATAAGAAAGCATTGCTGAAGAGAATGGGCCTCCCGATAGTCGAGTCCATCCCCCTCCTTGCTATGATCTCTCGCCTCGCGGACCAGAAGGGGCTCGACATCCTCCAGAAGGCTGCGGACGACCTCATGAAATTACCAATCCAATTCGTCGTCCTTGGGACTGGAGAGAAGAAGTATCACGATTTCCTCGAAAACTTAAAGAAGAACAATCCGAAACAGGTGGGCATCAGGCTCGGTTTCGACACGGAGCTAGCCCATTTGATCGAAGCAGGAGCGGACATCTTTCTGATGCCGTCTTGGTACGAGCCGTGTGGATTGAATCAGCTCTACAGCCTGAAGTACGGTACCGTACCCGTTGTACGAGCGACTGGCGGCCTTGACGACACGATCGAGGATTACGATCCAGCGAGCGGTACGGGTACTGGTTTTAAATTCACCCAGTACAATGCGCGAGAATTCCTCAACGCCGTCGAGAGAGCCGTGAGTCTGTATTCCCACCGCGAGGCGTGGCTGCGGCTCGTCCGCAATGGTATGGCAAAAGATTTCTCGTGGGAGGTTTCCGCGAAGAAATACATCCAGTTATACAAGAAGTTAGCAAAGTGATGAAACAGGTGGCCCTTTTTCTGGACCGAGACGGAACGATCAATGAGGAACGAGAGTTCATTTCATCACCCGAGCAAGTTCAGCTCATTCCCAGATCCGCGGAGGCAATTCGAGATGCCAACGCTGCGGAGATCAAGGTTTTTGTAATCACAAATCAGTCCGGCATCGCCCGAGGGTTCCTAACGGAGCAGCAGCTCGCGGAGCTCCACAGGCGACTCTTGGAACTGCTGCAACGGGAACACGCGCACATTGATGGAATCTATTACTGTCCTCATTATCCTGAACTCGGAAGCGATGGGTATGGCGGTGGCTGTGAGTGCCGCAAGCCGAAGCCGGGGTTACTGCAGCGAGCAGCGAAGGAGTTCGACGTCGACCTTGCTCGATCCTACCTCGTCGGCGACCGCCTCATCGATATCCAGACAGGAAAGGCTGCCGGGACCACCAACGTATTGGTCCTAACGGGCTACGGACGAAGGGAATACGAAGCCTCTGGAGTGAATGATCCAGCGATCGATTATGTTGCGCGGGATCTATACGACGGCTGGCAGTACATCAAACAGCGAATCCAAGAACAACGAAGGGAGCACCAGGACCTCGATTCCGCCGTATGAAGCGAAGAGCGCCTTCCGTCTATTGGATCCGGATCCTTTCAGTAGCCTCCGTGCTTGCTGTGGTATCCCTCAGTTGCAGCGATGAGCCCAACGCCGTTGGTATCGGAGTTCTTCCCCCGGACGACCTCGTGTCGATCGATACCGTGGTCATCCGCGAAGCGACAAGCGTCACGTTCAAGCAGTTCATCTCTCCCAATGACCGCTCACTGCTTATCGGAACATATCGCGGCTATGAGGCTCGAACACTGATTCGATTTCCATCCCTTCCTGACACTTTAGGAGATGTGCTCAGTACGAGCCTGCACATGAAACCGATTTACACATTCGGTGACAGTACAACATCCCTCAGGTTTACGGTTCACAAGATTCTCATTCCGTGGGGGGAAACCACTGCAACATGGGACAGTGTTACGGCTGGGTCCTTCTACGAAGCTACGCCGCATGGCGATTTCGCTCAGATCGTCAGCGATACGACCGGGATTCAGGTGCCTCTTGACACGACGCTAGTGAACGGTGTGGACCAGTTCGGCATACTCCTTTTGCCCGAAGCAGGGCTCAGCATAATCAAAGGATTCGCCTCCTTCCAGTCCAACCAGCCCATCCTCCGTCCCAGACTGGAAACCATTTACGAAAGGAACGGTCGCCGAGACACGATCACCACGAATGACAGCCTCGACCTATACGTTGCCAATGTCGACCTAGAGGTCGGGGCGAATCCAGAACTAATGTACGTCCAAGCGGGTGTAAGTTACAGGAGCAGGCTTCGGTTCGATTTGTCGGCGATACCTGTGAATGCAATCGTCCATAACGCAACGTTGGAACTGACGATTAATCGCTCCGAATCTGAGCCGCAGCAACGCGGGGCGGATTCTCTGCTGCTCGTGTACCATGTCTCGGACAGTTCGACGAATGAATTCGAATCGACCAGAGGCGAGCGCGGCCTTGGAGTCCAGGGGAATCCAGACCTCGTCACGGTGAATGTAACGAACAGCGTCCAACGATGGGTTCTCGGAGAATCGAACCAAGGAGTCCTCCTCCGTGCCTTGGCCGAGCTAAGTCAGCTGGACCTGATTGCAATCTTCAGCCCGCGAGCTTCTGAGGGGAACAATCGACCAAGACTGACCGTAACATATTCTCCGATTCGTCCTTAGCGAACACATCCGGTCATTTTCATGTTGACATGAATAAGATGGGCACACTCGTGAGAAAAACTTGGAAGGTCATTGCGGTCTTCGTCCTCGTCATAGCTGCTGACCGAGCCATGAGCGGCGGGTCCGGATACTCTCGCTACGGCATAGGCGACGTCCGCTATGTTCCAAACGCACGGGCATTTGGAATGGGGGGAGTAAGTTTCGCTGTTCTTGGCACGGCTGAGGTCAATCGATTCAACCCGGCGACATGGACGAACCTGAAACGCACCACTTTCTCCGGAACGTTCTTTTACGAGGGATTTTCGACCACCGATGGAGTCAATTCTGCCTATTTCGGATCAGGAGAATTTGGCGGAGCGATCCTCGCCGTCCCCATCGCCCCTTCACGGGGCATCGTGTTCGCCGGCGGGTTTAGCCCTTACAGCACTGTGAACTATGATATCGCGGCCATTGTGACAAATTCGGGACAGTCAGGCATCGAGTATGATCTGCGCTACACCGGTAGTGGGGGTCTCTCGACTGCTCTGCTCGGACTTTCCTACGCACCAACTTCGAATCTCCATCTGGGGCTCCAGACGCAGTATCTGTTCGGAACAATTGAAAACTTTTGGAGGTTCAAGTTCCTGTCGAGCAGCTTCTCCGACAGCGAGACGCGGCGCACGACTGAGTTTCGCGGGTTCCAGTTCACGTTCGGCGTCATCCATTCAGGGATCGGATCGTGGATTGGACTTTCGGACCATCATCGACTGTCCCTCGGTGCTCTTATCACTGCACCTGCCGATCTCACTGCTGAGCGTCAGAGATTGCTCATCCGCGATTCCCGAACCGACACCTTGACGTTGGCGGAAGGTACCGCATTCATCCCAGCGCGCTTCGGATTGGGAGCTGCAATAACGATCGACAGTCGGTATCTCATCGGGACGGATGTCTCCTATCAGAATTGGAAGCGTTACGAAGAATTCGGAATTCACCCGATCGAGCTCCGCAATTCGCTCCGCTGGTCCGTTGGTGCTGAACGACTGCCAGCGCGGCAACGGGCATCGTTTGGAGATCGAATTGCATATCGATTGGGATTTACGTACAATGCTACGTACTATCAAGTGAAGAATAAATCACTCGACGAGATTTTCATCAGCGGGGGGATCGGATTTCCACTCGGACCTGAGACCGGCATCAACCTCGCGGTCGAATACGGCTTACGCGGGACCACCGAGAACCAGCTGCAGCGAGACAATATCCTTCACTTCATCGTGACGGTGAACGTTGGAGAGTTGTGGTTCGTTCGTGCACCCGAGGAGTGATCTCTGGAGGCGAGGAGGTTAGAGTTGAACTCAACAACAACCATACGCGGCCTTTCCTGCATCGCGCTTCTCGTATCGGTTTGGTCTGCTACTGCTCAGAATTCACCCGAAGAGATGAAGGTCCTGAGAAACTGGAGCCTCTTCTCCGAGTATTACAGAAATGGTGATTACCAGAGTGCCGTTCCGTTCGGCTGGATAGTTCAGAGGATGGCACCCGCGCGCTTCAAGACGCTCTACCACAAACTCGCTGAGTCATACATCAAACTCTACGAACAAGCAGAAGGCCAATTGAAAGAGGCCTATGCGGACACAATCGTCCTCGTTTACGACCTGGGTATCCAGCACGTACCGGACCGCGCGCCAAGACTGTACCGAAGGAAGGGCTTGGCGATGGAAAACTATCACGTCGGAAAAGAGCTTGAAGCCATCCAGGCGTATGCGAAGGGAATAGAGTTAGACTTTGCAGGGACCGAGTTCTTTTACATCGACCGGCTCGGTGTGCTCTATAGCAAGAACCAAGCCTCAGATAACGATTTCAAAGCGAGAGCGATCGATCTCTACCGGAGGTACCTGGAACGCGAGCCCGACAATCAGATCGCTCTCGAGCGCCTGAGGCGTCTCATCGAGGATCCAAAAGAGCTGATCGAGATTGCCCTTCAGAAACTGAAGACCGACCCAGAAAAGACAGCGTACATTTGGGAGGTTGTGAAGGCATACCAGGGAGCGGAAGAGTACTGTGCAGCGATTCCCTATCTGGTCAAGTTGACGAAGAAGTCGCCTGACTCTGAAAATTACTGGGCGGAACTCGGAAAGACGTATCAACACTGTGCGGCGGGGCTGGGCAAAAGCGATGAACGACGTGCGCGATATCGAGACGCGATCAAGGCGTACCAGCGGGCATTACGAATCAATCCAGACGTCAAGGAAACGATCCTTAGCATCGCGCTCAGCTATAGAGAACTGAGAAACTTCTCCACCGCACGGACATACGCCCGGCGAGCAGCGGCAAAAGATCGAAGCTGGGGGTTGCCGTACCTTGAAATCGCGCAGATCTACGAAGCGCAAGTCCAGCAGTGCGTCCTCTCAGTCCGTGGAGGTTGGGAAAACCTAAAATTCGAGGACAAGGTCGTCTATCGACTCGCACAAGAGTATTACAGAAAAGCAACATCAATCGACACAAAGATCTCCGTGGAAG
Organism: Bacteroidota bacterium; assembly: GCA_046758305.1. Classification (GTDB taxonomy): domain Bacteria; phylum Bacteroidota; class Ignavibacteria; order UBA10030; family JAZGDE01; genus JAZGDE01. The sequence continues at coordinate 5,515 of JBHHZW010000025.1, forward strand.
CGCGGACGCGTGCGCGTCATCTCGAATCTCTCGTACCCACACAGGAAGATTACTTCTTCAACAAGGGACAGATTAAGGATGGCAAGATCGCTGTGACGGGTCAGTGCTACGACTGGATCGCCGAAACCATCACGGTTCCACGAAAATTCCAGTAGCAGACCGTGACAACGTCATCCTCAACGAGGCGAGTCGTCGACCTTCCGGACATGATCATTGCACTCGCGGCGGACCACGCGGGATACGCACTGAAAGAGGAAATGAAGAGGTACTTGCAGGCGCTTGGCTATCGTGTCAGAGACTTCGGTGCATACAGCAAAAAACCCTCAGACTACCCCGACTTCGTCCTAAAGGCCACGAGGGCCGTCGCGCGGAGCAACGGCAAGATGCGGGGAATCGTATTCGGCGGATCCGGTATCGGCGAAGCCATCGCAGCGAACAAGGTGAAAGGAATTCGAGCGGCGATGGTGTTTAACGAGTACATGGCGCGAGTGACGCGCGAACACAATGATTCGAACGTCCTCTCGCTCGGAAGCCGCGTCGTCACTCCGACGATCGCAAAGGAGCTCGTTCTGATCTGGCTCGAGACACCGTTCAGCGGGAGTGAAAAGCACGTTCGCCGAATCCGGAAGCTGGCAAAGTTCGAGACGCGAAACCCGTGAACCAAAGCTTGCGGAGACCACGTGGATTACCTGCGTCAGGGCGACCCCGACGTCTTCACCTCGATCAAGAACGAAATCAGCCGTCAGAACGGCAAGCTTGAGCTCATCGCCTCGGAAAATTTCGTCACCCTCGCTGTCCTGGAGGCGATGGGTTCAGTGATGACGAATAAGTACGCGGAAGGGTACCCGGGGAAGCGCTACTATGGCGGCTGTGAGTTTGTCGACGTCGCGGAGAACCTCGCACGAGACCGAGTGAAACAGTTGTTTGACGCCGAGTATGCGAACGTTCAGCCTCACTCCGGCTCGCAAGCGAACATGGCCGCGTACTTCGCGTTCCTGAAGCCTGGAGACACCATCATGGGGATGAGCCTTTCTCATGGTGGGCATCTGACGCACGGATCTCCAGTGAATTTTTCTGGGCAGCTCTACCGGGTCGTTTCCTACGGCGTGAACAGAGACACCGGCCGTATTGACTGTACCGAGCTGGAAAGAATCGCGAAGAAAGAGAAACCGAAACTGATCATCATCGGTGCGAGCGCGTACTCTCGCGATTACGACTACGAAACCTTTCGGAGGATCGCTGACTCGGTCGGCGCCTTCCTCATGGCAGATATCGCACATCCGGCAGGGCTGATTGCGACGAAGTTACTCAAGGATCCTTTGCCGTACTGCGATATCGTCACTTCGACGACACACAAGACTCTCAGAGGTCCACGCGGCGGACTTATCCTCATCGGGAAAGACCGCGAGAATCCATTTGGTATAACTGCGTCGAAGTCGGGACGCGTGAAGATGATGTCGGAGATTCTGGACAGCACAGTAATGCCTGGGATCCAAGGGGGTCCGCTCATGCACGTGATCGCCGCGAAAGCGGTGGCGTTCGGCGAAGCGCTTCAACCGACGTTCAAGACATACTCCGAACAAATCATTAAGAATGCGAAGGCACTGGCGGCAAACCTCGTTGCTCTCGGATACAAGATCATCTCGGGCGGGACCGACAATCACTTGATGCTCGTCGATTTGCGCGACAAGCATGTATCGGGAAAAGATGCGGAAATCGCTCTCGAATCAGCGGGCATCACCGTCAACAAGAATATGGTGCCTTTCGACGAGCGACCCCCGCTGGTAACAAGCGGAATTCGTGTTGGCACACCAGCCATGACAACACGCGGGATGAAAGAGCGCGAAATGGAAACCATCGGAGAGCTGATCGACGAGGTGATCTGCAACGTGGGAAATGAGAAGGTCTATCGCCGGGTGTCAGAAAAAGTCAAATCGCTGTGTAGCCAGTTTCATCTCTATAAGGAATTCCTGAATTCATAATAAAGCAGGAACGAACCTGCTTTCCGACGTACCGGAATCCCAGACTTCCAACAGCATATCCTCCTCATGACGTTCATGGCTGACATCACTGAAGAGAAAGAAACCTCGACGAAAACGAAAAGTGCAGCCGCGGAGCTGGAGATGCCATTCCTCGAACATCTTGAAGAGTTGCGGCGGCGGCTCATAAAAGCGCTGCTCGGACTCGTCCTTGCGGCTGTTGTGTGTGCATTCTTCGCCGACTTCATTGTCACGGAGATCGTCCTCCGACCCGCACTTGGAATTGACCGTCCGATGGAGTTAATCAACATTGTGCCCTACGGTCAGCTCGTTTTCTACATGGAGGCCGTTTTGTTCTCTGCGCTCATCCTCGGTATGCCATGGATTCTCTACCAACTTTGGAAATTTGTCGAACCGGGACTCTACTCGAAGGAGCGAAAGTACATCTCGGGGATCGTCGGGTTCACCTCGTTGTGTTTCTTTCTCGGCGTCTCGTTCGCGTACTTCATCCTCCTGCCGTTCATGCTCCAGTTCTTCGCCGGTTTCGGGTCCCCGGACGTGGAAAACCTCATCGCCATCAACGAATACGCCACGTTCATCCTTACGATGATTCTCGTTTCCGGACTCATCTTCGAACTGCCCATGGTGTCCTATGTACTTGCGCGTTTTGGAATTCTGACTCCGGCCTTCATGCGCCACTACCGCCGACATGCCTACGTCGTCATCCTTGTGCTCTCGGCGCTCATTACGCCAACGACTGATATCTTCACGATGAGTGTCTTCTCCTTTCCGATCGTGCTGTTGTATGAGGCGAGCATTGGTATCACTGCCATTGCGAAACGGAAACGAGACGAATCATTCGAATCCACCTGAACGATCCGTGGACCTGAAAGCGATCACACCACCCATCAAGCGCGAGCTGGAGACATTCCGGGCGTACTTTAAGAACTCGATGCGTTCGCGAGTTGGACTCGTTGACATCGTCGCTCGATACGTTGTCAAGCAAAAGGGGAAGCGAATCCGCCCGATCCTTGTCCTCCTTTCGGCAAGTGTCTCGGGTGGGATCAACGGACGGACGTATCGGGCAGCCACGCTCGTCGAAATCTTGCACACCGCAACGCTGATCCACGATGACGTCGTCGACGATGCCGACACCCGGCGTGGTTTGGCCTCCGTAAACGCGATCTGGAAGAACAAAGTCTCCGTCTTGATGGGCGATTACCTGCTTGCCCGCGGGCTCCTGCTTTCGCTCGACCACGATGACTTCCAGTTCCTCAAGATCATTTCTACAGCCGTCAAGCGCATGAGCGAAGGAGAAATTCTCCAGATTGAAAAGAGCAGGCACCTCAACATCGACGAGGAAACATACTTCAAGATTATTTCCGACAAAACCGCCTCACTTCTTTCTACCTGCTGCGAAATCGGAGCAGCGAGCGCAACGGAGAACGAGGAAATTCGGATTCGAATGCGAGAATTCGGTGAGAAGGTCGGTATTGCGTTTCAGATCCGCGATGACCTGCTCGACTACACCGGTCATAGGAGCATCACCGGAAAACCGACTGGGCTGGATATGTCACAGAAAAAACTCACCCTCCCCCTTATCCATTCTCTGCACAAGGCTCCACGGGGCGAAGCCAGGAGAATGATTACGCTCATTAAGAACGGTCTGCGCAAGAAGGACGGAGATGCTGTGCTCGAATTCGCGCACCGCTACGGCGGCATCGACTACGCGGTCGAACAGGCCAGGGGATATGGTCGACTTGCCAGAGAGAATCTCGAGTCACTTCCTGATTCTCCAGGCAAGCGAGCACTGCTTGAGTTTGTAGAGTTTGTTGTCACGCGGACAAAATGAAACGTCCCGACCTTGTGGCAAAGCCACCATCTCGTGGTCGAAACTGACACTGGTTCTTTCGCGCTCTGATTCTCAGACCCGCCTCGATCAGGTTCTTCCCGGTATCACCACGACGGGACATTTCGCTTTCTTAATGACTTTCTCCGCCGCGCTTCCGAACAGCAGATGCTCAACGCCGCTGTGCCCGTGCGTGGCGATGACAACCATGTCCGCTCCCTCGGCTTTTGCCGCCTCCAGTATCTCCAGGTACGGTTTTCCCGTCCGAATGACCTTCCGAGCGCTGACAGCACGAGGGATTTGCTCCTCGATGAGCTTTGCCAGCTCCTCTGATCCTCGCTTTCGGAGCTCTTCCTCAACACTCGGAAACCCAACTTGTCAGAAGCTGAAATCGGCAGGATAGACGGTCGGTTCCACCACGTACACAAGAATAAGTTCAGCCTGAAACTTTCGGGCCAGAGGTACCGCATACTGGAGGGCGTTCTTGGAGTAGGTGGAAAAATCGATTGGAACGAGGATACGGTTCAGTGACAGCGCCAAATCGGCACGCCCAGGCGAGACTTTTGGAGAAGACTTCTTTCCCTTTTTACGGACGGATGGCCTTGAGCGTTTCTGTTGCATGGGGTCTCGTACTTTCAGCCTTGAGGCGCTCGAGTTCAGTTTCCACGCGGTTGAGTTCTCGGCTGGTCGCACGCAATCGCTCGCCGATGGACTCAGCAAGCTTCAAGACGATCTTGATGCCGGCCTCAGTATTTCTTTCGATCAGCTCGAACAGGTCAGGCCGGAAAAACCCGATCAAACTACACTCGCTCTTCGCAATCGCAAACGCAGACCGGGGTGATTCATCCAGCAGCGCCAGCTCGCCGAAGAACTCCCCGGTTTGCAACGTCACCAGTTCCTTTTCATGTCCATCCTTGTCCACGATCTTGACCAGCACTTCCCCTTTCTCGATGACGTACATTCCCAGGCCGGGGTCGTTCTGATAAAAGACGTACTCGCCAGGCAGATATTCCCTCCGGTGCACGATCAACGCAACGTTTCGGAGTTCTCGCCTAGTAAGTGTGGAAAAGACCGGAACTTGACTGAGAATCTGAACAAGTTCTCCTTCCGGGCTTGTTCTCTTGTCCCCTTGTCCCTTCAGACTCTTCACTGGCGGGATATGGAATGCCATGGAAACAGGTTCAGATGTAGAAGGTTCGGAAGCAGACCATGCAACTTACAGGATAGAGGGCCGAAAGTCAATCCCGACCAGGTCAGGACTAATCGTTGTAGACATACGAGAGCCAGGCGCAAGGGTCGTTCGCATTTTTCACGATATCGAAAAACCTCTCCTGGAGTTTCCGAGTGACCGGACCCGGTTTTCCATTTCCGACGGGAGCCCTGTCGATGGAACGGATCGGCGTGACCTCTGCAGCAGTACCCGTGAAGAAGATCTCGTCAGCAATGGAGAGCAACTCCCGCGGAACATTGACTTCGCGCAGCTCGAGTGAAAGTTCCTTTACGATGGCGATAACCGAGTCCCGCGTGACGCCCGGAAGAACTGCGGCCGACAAGGGCGGTGTATAGACAGCTCCGTTGCGGACAAGAAAGATGTTTTCCCCGCTCCCCTCGCTGACGTTGCCGAACCAATCGAGTGCAACGCCTTCAACAAAGCCGTGCGAGATTGCTTCCAGCTTGATCAACTGCGAGCTCATGTAGTTGCCACCGACTTTCGCCATCGTCGGCAAGGTATCCGGGGCTGGGCGCCTCCAAGTGGACACGCAGACATCGATACCATCTTCGACTGCACCGGGACCAAGATAAGAGCCCCACTCCCAGACAGCGATGGCTGTTTCGACTGGGCAAGTGAGCGGATTCACGCCGACATCACCATACCCACGGTAGACGATCGGTCTTATGTAGCAAGCGCGGAGCTTATTGGCACGAATCGTCTCCTTGATCGCCTGCTCCATCTGGTCCATTGAGTACGGAACCCCAGTGCGGTAGATTTTCATGGAATCGTACATTCGCTCGAGATGTTTGTCGAGCCGGAAAATCGCAGGACCCTTCTTCGTGTCGTAGCACCGAATGCCTTCGAACCAGCTGGTGCCGTAATGAATGACGTGGGAAAGAATGTGGATTTTTGCGTCGTCCCAGTTCACCAACTTCCCATTCATCCAGATTTTCTGTTGTTTCTTAACGGGCATGACGTCACCTTTCTCCGTGAAGGTTGATGAACGATTCCTAGTCGAATTGGAGTTCATAGACGCGATACGTCTTGTACCGATCCCCTTGCATCAGCTTGGCAGCGCGATTCATCATCACATTGTCCTCGAGCACCCAGCCTGCTTCTCCTTCGTTGAATCCCAAGTTAGTGCCGCGCTTCCATGTCTCGATATACATAACGCCGTCTATCCCTCGTCTCTGATATTCCGGAACTACCCCGAGGATGATAGCCCGGAGGAAGTTGGCCTTCCGGGTGTGCCAGAGCAGCTTGAACATTCCAAACGGGAAAAGCCGGCCGTTTCGCACCTTTTGAAGTGCCTTTCCGATCTCAGGAAGATTAACCGAAAATCCGATCGGCTTCGAGTCCACTTCGGCGATCAAGCAGAGCTCAGGCACGATAACGTGCTTCAGATCTTGAGCGAGGTAATCAAATTCCTCGTCACTCCACGGTACAAAACCCCAGTTGCGCGTCCAGGTGCGGTTGTAGAGTTCCTTCACGAGAGCGATCTCCTCGTCGAACTTCTTCATGTTAACCGTCCGAATCGAAAGATTCTCGCGCTTCCGGACCGCCTCAGCAACCCTGACGAGCTTATCGGAAAGGACCTTATTCTTATCGACATGGTAACAATAGAGGTCTTTTACTTTCTTCAGTCCACATTGCTGCAACAATGCCGCGTAATACGGAGGGTTATACGGCATAAGCAGGGCAGGACGATATTGAAAACCGTCGATGAGGACTCCCATCTCGCTGTTTGTGGAAGGGTTTATCGGTCCCATCATTCTCGGCATGCCACGCTCTCTGAGCCATGACTGCACTGTGTCAAGCAATGCCTTCGCAACGCTGAAGTCATCGACCGATTCGAAGAACCCGAAGAAGCCGACCTTCTCCCGATGAAAGTCGTTGTAGTTATGGTCTATGATCGCTCCGATACGTCCGATGAGCTCACCGTTTCGGTCGGCGAGAAAGAGCTGCATCTCCGCGTGCTTGAAAAAGGGGTTTTTCGTCTGATCGAGAAGCTTCAGCCGGTCGACGATGAGCGGAGGCACCCAATTCAGATAGTCGCGATAAATTGTCCAGGGAAACTTGATAAACTGCTTGAGGTCTCGTTGTGTCTTGACCCTGCGGATGTTCGGCGTCGGAATTGTTCTCTCTCCTGAAGGAATGGCCTTACCATTGGTTTGCTAAGGATTCAACCGGTTTTCCAGTCTCTGTCTGGAGCATTCGTCCAGACCCGGTCTTTTGAACACATGGACCGCAGGTGTTTTTGGAGTGTGTGGTGATGATCTGGATAATCCCGACGGAGTCGGGACTGCCAGGCTGAAAGCCCCATCCGTACCCCCCGGGAGGATCCAGAGCGGGTTCCGTCGTTCGGCTAATTGACGATGTGGAGTTCTCTTCCGACCTGCCGGAAGGTGTCCAAGACCCTATCGAGATGCTCGTCTTCGTGGGTTGCCATGAAACTGGT
>JBHHZW010000026.1:0-12768 GCA_046758305.1 Bacteroidota bacterium
CGCTCACGTGCACCGTGGTTCCGAAGATGGAAGTTTCAACGACCCACGGCTGCTCCTGGAGTATCTCCATACCGTCCACGATGCGACCGCCGCGGATTTCAAAGATCTCGTACTCACTCAGCCGTTCTTTCAACTTCCGCGAACTCCCCTGTGCGACCAGTCGTCCGGCATGGATCAGCCCGAGGGTATTGCAGTATTCCGCCTCATCGAGATAGTGCGTTGTGACGAAGATCGTCGTGCCCTTTTGTGACATCTCGTGGATGAGGTGCCAGAAGCTGCGCCGCGAGACAGGATCGACTCCTGCCGTCGGCTCATCGAGGAATACGATTTCCGGCTCGTGGAGCACCGCGCATCCCAGTGCCAGCCGCTGCTTCCAGCCTCCAGAGAGATGACGAGTCGTCATCTTTTCCTTTCCCGTGAGTCCCGCCATTTCGATCGTCCACCGCTTCCGCTCCGCTAGACGGTCATTTGAAAGACCGTAGATCCCCCCGTAGAACAAAATGTTCTCTTCGACCGTCAGGTCCTCGTACAACGAGAATCGTTGAGACATGTAGCCAATGCGCTCCTTTACTTTCTCAGGCTCTCGTCCGACATCGTAGCCAGCAACAACGGCGGTGCCAGAAGTCGGTACCGTAAGTCCACAGAGCATGCGGATCGTCGTGGACTTTCCTGCACCGTTCGGCCCGAGGAATCCGTAGATCTCACCCTTTCGGACATGAAAACTTACCCGGTCCACAGCGACAAACTTACCAAATCGCTTGCTGAGGTCACTAACTGAGATGGCAGATTCACTCATGGTACTCTCCGATTGCCTTCGTCAGTGCAGCGACTGCGATGTGGTGGTCAATGGTCGATTGCGTATGGTTCAACTTTGCCTGCAGCAGTGCGACTTCCGCGTCAAGCAGTTCGGTGTTTGACACCAGATTTTCGCGAAACTTTGATTGCGTAATGCGATAATTCTCCTGCGCCTGACCCGCGCCTTGTTTAGCAACCTCGACCTTCTCTTTTTCTTCCAGAAGCTTGAGAAAACTCCTTGTGACGTCCAGCTTGACGAGATCTCTGGTCTGGTCGTACCTCTGCCGTGCCTCTTCGAGTTCGGCTTTCGCCTCCGAAGCTTGGCTCGCCGTGTTGAACCAGTCCCAGAGGGTAAACTGGAACATGACGCCGACATCCCAGGTGTCTCTCCATTCGTCCTTGATCGGCTGCACGCGAGGGTTCGGCCGAGCATAGTCGTAGTCCGCCTGAAGATACACCTGAGGAAACCATCCTCCTTTTGTGGCACTCAGGTTCGCATCGCGCATTTTCACGCGGTACTCCATCGACCGCACATCCGGACGTCGCTCCAGAGCTTGCGAAACAAGGGTCGGAAGTCCCGGAAAATTCATGGCCACCTCTGCGAGTTTCTCGCTCGGATGGATCACCGTTTCGAGCGGAAGGTTCAGCAGGTTATTAAGGTGAATCATTGCCAGGCGAATGCTGTTTCTTGCTTCGATGTGTTTCAGCTGGACCTCCGAAAGCTGTACCTGCACTTTCAGGACATCGTTCGTGGTCGCCATGCCGACACTTGCAAAGTTCTGAACGTCGGTCAAGTGTTGAATGATTTGCTTGATCGTTTCATTGAGGACTCGTTCCGTATCGATCGCCCGGTACAGGTTCCAGTAGGCGCTCGTCACGTCGAAAACGACCTCAGAACGGATGTGATGACTTTCCTCCCGAGCAGCTTCAGAACCGTACTGCGCTGCTTTCGACAAATTTTGAAGTCGAAACCCGGTGAACAATGGCTGGGACAGAGTCAGGCGCATACTGTAGCCGTCGAGGATAGTCGGCGCAATGGTGATCGGTATTGGGGAAAAGGGGGCAGTGAAGCTGAAGGGTTCGACTTCACTGAACCGCGTATAGCGACTCGAGAATCGAAGCTGGGGCATTCGATTCGATTGAGCTTGCTGCACTTTCGCATCGGATGCGTCGATGCGGGCTATCCCGATCGCCACCGATCGATTCTTTTCAAGCGCCATCTGCACTGCCTCCTTGAGGCTCAGTTGCATTGCCTGTCCAAAAGAGGTGGATTCCAATTGGCTCACGAGCGGCCGAGCCGACAATAGACAGGGAAGAATCAAACAGAGAAAACTACGCATGGGATACCTCATTTGGCTTCGTTGTCAACGAAATAAAAACATCTTCAAGTGAGGGAACGATCGTTCTTCGATCGATCACCGTAATGTGTTTCTCGTCGAGCACACGTGACATCGCCGCCCAATCCTGCGACGGATGTTCCACAGCAACATGAAGGCGATCGCCGAAGATCTGCACTTCCTTGACGAGGCCGAGGGTGCGCAGTAGATTGTAGGACTCGCGAGTCCGATCCGTGATCAACTCCATGATCGTGTACGGAATCAATCGCTTCACGTTCTCGGGCGTATCGCACACCAAGATCTTCCCCTTGTCCATCAGAGCGACGCGATGAGAACGTTCCGCTTCGTCGAGATACGGCGTGCTCATAAAGATTGTGATACCCGACCTCAGCAAACTGGCGAGGATCTTCCAGAACTCCCGGCGGGAAACCGGGTCGACACCGGTCGTCGGTTCATCAAGAAAGATCACGTCCGGAGCGTGAATGAGCGTGGCGGCTAGGGCCAGCTTTTGTTTCATACCGCCTGAGAGCCTGTCGGCCAAGCGATCTCGGAACGGGGCCAGTCTCGTGAAGTTGAGAAGCTCCTCTTTCCGCTGCGCGTAGTTCTTGACACGGTGGATTTCGGCAAAAAAATCGATGTTCTCATCGACCGTCAGGTCTCCGTACAGACTAAACCTCTGCGACAGATAACCGATGTGCTTTTTAGCCTCGACGAGCTGTGAGGGGATGTCGTACCCCAGAAGGGAGATCGTTCCGGAAGACTGGCGCACAACACCGGTGAGCATTCGGATGGTCGTCGTCTTCCCTGCTCCATCCGGGCCGACGAGGCTAAAGATTTCGCCCTTGCAAACATTGAAGTTTACGCCGTTGACAGCAAGGGTACATGGTTGCCTAGCCAGGGGGTATATTTTTTTCAGGCCCCGCGTGTTGATCGTGTACTCCATGCTACTCTTCCTATTCCGATTGGCTCGTCCCCACAAACCTGATCGTGGCATCCGCCGGAAGTCCCGACTTAAGCTCGTGGCCAGGATTTTCAACTTTGATCTTCACACCAAATACCAGCTTGATCCGTTCATCCTTGGTCTGAATGTTCTTTGGAGTGAATTCCGCATCAGCGGAAATGAACACGACCTGACCGGCATAGCTTTTTTCCGGATAGGCATCGATCCGCACGTCGATCGGTTGGTTCAACTGGACCTTGGCCACCTCCTGTTCTGGAACGTAGATCCAGAGGTTCATCTGGTCGAGATTTGCAACCCGTGCGACAGACGACCCAACTATAACCAACTCTCCAATCTCGACAAAACGATGTGTGACGGTCCCCGCGATCGGTACGGTGATGAAACAATCGGCGATTTTCTCCTTGATCAGGTCCACCTGGGCATTCGCCTGATCACGCTGTGCACGCGCCGCGTCGACCTCCTCTGTACGAAAGCCTGTCTTCAGCTTCTGGTAATTTTCTCGAGCACTCCTGAATTGGGCCTGACCAACCAGGTATTTTGTCTCGGCATCGTCGAGCTGTTTCTTCGTGATGCTCTGTGCTTCGAACAGCTCTTTCATTCGCCCATAATCTCTCTCGGCGTTCTCTAATTGAGCCTCCGATTGGCGCAGGAGCTGCTCCGCAGCCTGGATGTCTTCCTCCCGCGGCCCTTTTTTCGCAATTCTGTAGTGAGCGTCTGCGACGCCAAGAGCTGCTTCGGCTTGGCGAAGCTGAAGGACGTAGTCCGTGTAATCAAGAATCGCTAGCGTGTCATCTGAAGCGACGTTTGAGCCCTCCTCGATGCGGAGCTCCAAAACTTTCCCGGTCACCTCAGCACTGACCGTGACTTCGGTAGCCTCCAGCGTCCCCGAAGCGATAACCTGTTCGTCATCGCCCGGCGAGCATCCGAGGAAACCAAGACTGAGAGCCATAAGTAGGATTCTTATGCGTTTCATGATTCCCCTCATTAAGAGTTAAGAGACTTTACCGAGTTCCGCGAATGGATCGGTAACGCTTGCGCGCTTCATCCGTTAGAACCCCCTCGTGAATGATGTTCATGATCATGTGAAGAGCTTGATCCGCAGAGAACGATGCCTCTGTCAAAACCCTAGGATTGATTACCCCTTGCACTGCATTCAGGAAAATCAGCACCAGAACCTCCAGATTCACATCGTTCCGAAACATGCCCTGTCGCGCACCCTCGGAGAAGAGTTTCCCAAAGTTTGTGAGGATTGTGTCCCGGCGCATGTCCTCCAGTCGTTGCCAAACTTCAGGGTAGGTTCTTCGCAGGTCCTCCTGGAACGCACGCGAAAATTTCGAGAGAGTGTTGCCGAGAAACTCAAACAACATGTGCAACTTCTCGACAAAGCCCCCATTTGCGTCGATAATCCGCACGACGCCGGTGCGAACTCGGAGAACCATTCGGTTCATCACTTGATTGATTAATTCTTCTTTACTGATAAAATGCTTGTAGAAGGTTTTCTTACTGATGCCCAAGTCCTCGACGATCTCGCCGATCGAGACTTTGGAAATTCCCAAGGCCATAAACTTCTCCTGCGCCCCTTCCAAGATTCTCTCTTTCAGGCTATCTTCGTTCATGCTTCCTCCTTATACTTGCGAAACTAATTTCGTAACCAGAGTTTCCGCGGACGCAAAATAAAATCGCGCTGGGCGAGTGCACTCGGAGACTACTGATACAGCAGAAACTAATTTAGTATCGTTAGCCCCAAAGATAACACACTAAGGACATTTGTCAAGCCTTTTCTTTACGATCTGAAACATTTTACAGATTAATCAAAAACGCACCAACAGGGTGGATCTTAGCTGGAGTCACCCCTATCGGAGAATCGGAATGATCTCTTCCTGAACTGGTTGACCGGTCACTACGACCTCGCCGTCGCGCGTCACAAACACGTCTAATTCGCTTCGAACTCCGAACTTTTCCAAAAAATAAATCCCGGGTTCGATGGAGAAGGAGGTTTCCTGAACGATCAACCGTTCGTCGTGTGTCTCCAAATTATCGATATTGGCCCCATTGCCATGGAGATCCTTCCCAATGGAATGTCCCGTCCGGTGCAGGAAAAATTGCCCATACCCCCGCTCCCGGATGAAACCGCGGGCGACGTCGTCGACGTCGCAGCCACGAATCGGCTTGCCGTTTCTAAATGCTTCTCGAATAAAGTCCACAGCCGCGTCCCGTGCCCCCTTTACGGCATCAAAGACCCTCCTGTACTCCTCAGGCACCTCCGCCCCGACGAACGCCGTCCACGTGATGTCCGCATAAGTCGAACCCGGCTTCTTGTTCTTTGCCCAGAGGTCGATGAGAACGAAATCACCCACACGTATCTCTGCGTGAATTTCCTTCGTGGGTTCATAATGTGGGTTGCCGGTGTTCGCGTTCACCGAACAATTCGGCGCCATCTCCGTCGTCAGGCCGTTCTTCTCGAACTTCGACAGGATGAATTGCTGGACCTCATACTCCGTCACTCGAAAGCCTCTCTTCATCTTCCTCCGGATGAATGCAAATACCATATCGACAATCGATCGCAAAATCGAGGCAGTCTTCAGGTTTTGCCGATATTGTTCTTCGGTCCATCGTGCTTCGAAATACTGAACGAGGTCGGCGGAGGAAACCACCTGGACCCCGCAGGACCGCACAAGCTCAACGGTTCCCCCGTCTACTTTGGAAACATACGGAATGGCGTTCCTCGGCGAGTACTCCATCGCGACCGTCTTTGCACCGTCCAACAGAGTCTTCAAGCCCTGCTGGAGCGATTGCCAACTCAGGTACACCAGCGGTTCTCCGGGAAGGTGGTCCAGATTCCAGCGCTCGATGCTATGAACAAGCTTTCTTGGCTCACCTTTTGCTGGAATGAAGTAAAAAAATCGCCGCGATTGGACCAAGTGTTCGGGGATCATCAAAATTCGCTGCGCAAAAATGTTCTGTTTCCAGAAATCGTAGACCAGCCAGCCATCCAGCTCTTGTGCTCGAATTGCTGCTTGAATAGCACGAACTCGTCCCCTGTGGTCAACACCTGGGTCTGTAATCACTCTACCCTCGAGGAAGTCGGGTGGAAAGCGTTTTTCAAGATAGAGATTTTCACGAGGACTAGCAAGATGCATAAAAACAAAAACCCCCCGACACAACTCGGGGGGTTCCTACGGAGTCCGTTCAGCTTCTGTCGAAGGGACGGCGGCGCACTCGATTCGCTCCGACAACTTTAGTACATATCACCACCCATACCTCCGGGCGGCATTGGCGGAGGTTTCTCCTTTTCCGGCTTCTCGCAGACGACTGCCTCCGTTGTCAGGATCAAACCAGCCACGCTCGTAGCATTCTCCAGGGCAATCCGCGCCACCTTGGTCGGATCGATGACCCCAGATTTCAACAGGTTCTCGAATTGTTCGGTCTGCGCGTTGAACCCAAAGTCATCCTTCCCTTCCTTCACCTTGTTCACGATCACGGATCCTTCAAGGCCGGCGTTGTTGACGATCCAGCGGATCGGCTCTTCGAGTGCCCGCCGAACGATTTCGATGCCTATTCGCTGGTCCTCGTTCTCGACCTTTATACCGTCGAGCTTCGTCGTCGCGCGCAGGAACGGCACTCCGCCGCCAGCGATGATGCCTTCCTCCACCGCCGCACGGGTCGCATGGAGAGCGTCTTCAACACGGGCTTTTCTCTCTTTCATTTCGATTTCCGTAGCGGCCCCAACCTTCAGCACGGCCACGCCGCCGGAGAGTTTCGCCAGTCGCTCCTGGAGCTTTTCCTTGTCATAATCCGACGTCGTCTTCTCGATCTGCATCTTGATTTCGTTGATGCGCTTCTTGATTTCCTCTTTCTTCCCGGCTCCTTCGACGATCGTCGTGTTATCTTTGTCAATCGTCACCTTTTTCGCAGTTCCGAGGTAGGAGAGCTGAGCGTTCTCGAGCTTAAAGCCCTTCTCCTCTGATATCACTGTGCCGTTCGTGAGAACCGCGATGTCTTCGAGCATGGCCTTCCGACGGTCGCCAAACCCTGGCGCTTTCACTGCACAGACGCGAAGCGTCCCGCGCAGCTTGTTCACGACGAGCGTCGCAAGTGCCTCACCTTCCACCTCTTCAGCGATAACCACGATGGAGCGGCCCGCCTGAGCGATCTTCTCGAGAATCGGCAGGAGATCTTTCATCGTGCTGATCTTCTTATCATGGATGAGAATATACGGATCTTCAAGGGCCGCTTCCATCGTCTCCGCATCCGTCACGAAATAGGGCGACAGGTAGCCACGGTCAAACTGCATCCCTTCGACGACTTCCATTGTCGTTTCCGTTCCTTTCGCCTCCTCCACCGTGATCACACCATCCTTACCCACTTTATCCATCGCGTTCGCGATCAATTCGCCGATCGCGGAATCGTTGTTCGCGGAGACCGTTCCGACCTGTGCGATCTCCTTCTTATCTTCAATGGTTCGACTCATGCTCTTGAGCGTCTCGATAACCTTCTGAACTGCAATCTCGATCCCGCGCTTCAAGTCCATCGGATTCGCACCCGCCGTGACGTTTTTTAGACCCTCGCGGAAAATAGCCTGAGCGAGAACCGTCGCAGTCGTCGTGCCGTCGCCGGCAACGTCCGAAGTCTTCGTCGCAACCTCTCGGACCATCTGCGCGCCCATGTTTTCGACTTGATCCTCCAGCTCAATCTCCTTCGCAACAGTTACGCCGTCCTTGGTTACTGTTGGCGGTCCGAATTTCTTGTCGAGAATCACATTGCGACCCTTCGGTCCCAACGTCACTTTCACCGCGTCGGCAAGCTGATCGACCCCTCGTTTGAGGGCTCCTCTCGCGTCCGCGTCGAACACAATCATCTTCTTGGCCATATTTCATCTCTCCTTCTTACGATGTTGTTGAACCAGCCCGCTTCGCGGTCTGGCCGGTCAGTTTACACTCTCGGATTATTTTGCCTTCCCGTCGGTCAGGATCGCAAACACATCGCTCTCCCGCATAATCAGTAAATCTTCCCCGTCGATGGTCACTTCTGTTCCGGAATACTTCCCGTATAGGACCTTATCCCCCACCTTCAGCTCGAGCGGTATTCTCTTTCCATCCTCCGACGTCTTCCCCGGTCCCGCCGCCGTGATCTCTCCTCTGACTGGCTTATCCCTAGCGGTGTCTGGAACAATAATACCCCCCTTTGTCTTTTCCTCTGCTTGGGCCGGTCTAATCACAATTCGATCAGCCAACGGACGAATCTTCATGTCTTACACCTCCCTTAATTATTTTAGCGTAAGTCTTTAAGAAACAATTGATTATAAATATGCATGGGATGGCTGAGCGCTAAGGGCAGCTTCTGGTTAGCACTCAACTTAAAAGAGTGCTAACAATATAAGCGAAACTGACGCCTTTGTCAAGTGTCTTCCGTCCGTGGACGGTCTGCCTTGGTTTTCCCTTCAACCACGAGAACGAACTCTCCCTTGACCGTCCGAGCCGAGAGACTTGAGTAAACTTCGGAAATTCTTCCCCGGAGAACTTCTTCGAATTTTTTTGTCAGCTCGCGCGCAACAACTATCCGGCGGTCACCGACGTAATGCAGGAGGTCACGCAACGTCCGCAGGATACGATGGGGGGATTCGTACAGAATGATAGGTTTCATCTCGTTCTTGAGCTGTTCGAAAAGCTTCCTCCTGCCTTTCTTGTGGGGGAGGAAGCCCTCGAAAACGAATGCATCCTCCGGAAAGCCGCTCAGGATAAACGCAGAAAGAAAAGCAGTCGGGCCAGGAAGCACAACGAGCGGAATCCCACGATCGAGTGCAGCTCGAACGAGTCGATACGCGGGGTCCGAAATACCGGGAGTCCCGGAATCCGTGACGACCGCGACCGATTCACTCTGCTCTAACCGGTGGATCAAGTAGGGAATGCGCTTAACCTCGTTATGAGTGAAATAACTGACCGTCCGGGTCCCGATGTCGTAACGGTCGAGCAGGATCTTCGTCGTCCGGGTGTCCTCCGCAGCTATCAAATTGACATGCGAGAGAACCTTTACTGCACGGAAGGAAATGTCCTCGAGGTTGCCTATGGGCGTGCTGACGAGATAGATTGTGCCCCGCCGGACAGCGTTCGAAATCCCCACTTGCCTCCAGCGTCGACTCGGACCAGGGCGGGCAGAAATGCCAGTGTTTGCGACATTCATTCGTTGGAATCTTTTATATTCCCCAATCTCGCGCGTAGCGGAAGTCGACATTCACGGTGCGGTAGGAAACCTTCGCAATCACGGGGGGCCGGCGCTTGAACTGATTCCGCTGAATCAGTCCCTTCACTTTTTCCACGAGCTCACGATCAAAGCCGAGCAGCCGGAGCTCTTTATCAGACTTCCGCTCGTCGACCAAGTGAAACAGAAGCCGATCCACCTTTCGATACGATACGCCCAGCTCTCCTTCATCGGTCTGTCCCTCCCACAAATCTGCTGTCGGTATCTTCCTGATGATGTTCTCCGGGACCCCAAGTTCCTTCGCAAGTTCCCACACCTGCGACTTGTACAGATCTCCAACCGGATTGACTCCGCAGGCGTCGTCACCGAAATGTGTGGTATAACCTAGCAGTACCTCTGTTTTATTGCCCGTCCCGATCACCAATCCTTTCTCCCGTGCGGACCGGTCGTACAGTACGATCATGCGCGCGCGCGCCATGATGTTGCCTTTGCGTATCCTGTCGAGATGAGATGCACTCGCACCAAACGCGTCGACCATCGGAGTGATGTCCACGATTTCGCTTCGGATACCGAGCTGCTTCACCACCAACTGTGCATCGTCGAGACTTTCCGGACTGCTGGCCTTGTACGGCATCAAGACCGCGAGCACATTGCGTTTCCCGAGCGCCTTTACCGCCAGAAAGCAGGAGACTGCAGAATCCACTCCGCCCGAGAGGCCAACGACTCCGCGTTCCGAGCCTGCATTCCGGGTCTCGTCGCGAATGAAATCGACCAGTAGTTTTCGAATTTGCTTCGTGTTGATGGCGAGCAAACCCGTATTCTTCGTCGAAACTTCCATCCTCAATCCTCGCTTATTTCGCGCAGCACGTCCCGGATGATCTCGAGGCCCTTCTCCAACTCTTCTTTCTTGACCGTCAGCGGCGGGCGGAACCGAATGGCCTGTTCCCCACACCCGAGCACAATCAACCCCTTTTCAAAGCACTTCTTCTTCACGAGGTCGCGCTGCTGACGAGAGTTCAAGTCGAAGGCACAGAGCAGCCCCCTCCCGCGCGCATTGCCCACTAAGGCACCAAATTCCTCCTGAATTTGTTCGAGATTTTTCTTGAGATATTCACCCATCGTCCGAGCGTTCTCCACCAACTGCTCCTCCTCGATCACTTCCAGGTAGCGCTGTGAACGCGCCATGTCCACCAAACTTCCACCCCAGGTCGAATTCAAACGACTCGGGACCTCGAAGACATTGTCGGGCACCTCATCGACACGACGACTGCAAAGGAATCCGCACACCTGCGTCTTCTTACCGAACGCCAGCATGTCTGGTTTCACGAAGTATTCGTGTGCCCACATCTTGCCGGTCAACCCGATTCCGGTCTGAACCTCGTCGAAGATGAGCATGATTTCATGCTCGTCAGCAATCGCCCGCAGCTCCTCAAAGAACTCCTTCCGAAAATGGTTATCGCCCCCCTCACCCTGAACCGGCTCGATGATAATCGCAGCGATATCGTCGACGTTCATTCGGATCACATCGTGAATCCGATCGAGCGCGGTTCGTTCAGCTTTCTCCACGGCTTTCAGGTTTTCATGGGTGAGAGGAAATTGTACTGCAGGGCTCGGGATACGCGGCCATCGAAACTTCGGAAACAAATCGGTCTTCGCCGGTTCGGTGTTAGTCAGGGAGAGCGTGTACCCAGTCCGACCGTGGAAACAATGCCGGAAGTGTACCACCTGCGTACCGCGTTCCTCATTGTACCCCTTTTCGAAATTCTTTCGAATCTTCCAATCAAAGGCGGTCTTCAGGGCATTTTCCACACCGAGTGCTCCGCCCTCGATGAAGAACGCGTGCGGAAGATAGGATGGCATCGCAATCTGGTGAAACGTCTCGACGAACTCCGCCATTTCTACAGTGTAGATGTCAGAGTTTGACGGTTTGATTAGCGCCGCTCGGGTAAGTCGCTCCAGAAAATCGGGCTCCCGCATCTTCGGGTGATTTAGCCCAATCGGTGAGGAGGCAACAAACGTGAAGAAGTCAAGATACTTGCGATGAGATTTCGCGTCGTAAATGTATGCGCCTTCGCTTCGATCAAGGTCCACTACCACATCCATCCCGTCTACGAGGACGTGCTTTGAAAGGCTTTCCACCACCTTTTCGGGCCGAACCTTGACCACGTTCTTGGTCGTCGGTTTACCCGTCCGTGAGTTTACCCGCTCCATGCTGAAGTTCACCACTCGCTACTGACTATAGGTGTCGATCTGAGCTCGCTGTATGCGACCGCTGTAGTCGACGTAGATGGTCTTCCATTCCGTGAAGAAATCGTACACGGTCCAGCCGCCCTCACGGTGTCCGTTCCCTGTCTGCTTGACTCCACCAAACGGCATGTGTGCTTCCGCGCCGATGGTCGGAGCGTTGATGTAGGTGATTCCCGCTTTTATGTCTCGAATCGCCTCGTACGCCTTGTTGATGTCTCGAGTATAGATCGAAGAGCTCAGACCGTAGATCGTATTATTGAGAACAGTGATCCCCTCCTCAAGCGATTGCACCTTGATGACCGTGAGAACCGGGCCGAAGATTTCCTCCCTCGCGATGCGCATATCTGGAAAAACACCCGTAAAGATCGTCGGCTGATAAAACCATCCATCCTTCAAGCCGTCACCGCCTGCGACCTGCCCTCCCAGAACCAGCTCTGCCCCTTCCTTCATGCCAATTTCGACGTACTGATGGATGGTCTTCCGCTGCTGCTCATTGACGACCGGTCCGACATCGGTGGTCTCCTTCAGACCGTCCCCGAGCCGGAGCTTCTTCGTGCGATTAACTAGCACATTCATGAACGTATCGAATATTCTTTCGTGGAGAATGAGTCGACTGGTTGCCGTGCAGCGCTGCCCCGTAGTTCCGAACGCGCCCCAGAGAACACCGTCGAGCGCAAGCTCCAAATCTGCATCATCCATCACAAGCTGCGCGTTCTTGCCACCAAGTTCCAGCGAGACGCGCTTGAGTGTAATGGCGGCAGCAGCGGAGATTTTCTTCCCAACCGGGGTTGACCCTGTAAAGCTGATGAGGTCGACATCGGGATGCTCGACGATCGCCATGCCGACGTCGTTGCCACCACCGTGAACGATGTTCATAACGCCATTGGGTATTCCCACCTCCAGGAGCACCTCCACAACGGCCGCAGCGCACGCCGGTGTATCCGATGCAGGCTTAAAAACAACGGTGTTGCCGCAGAGAAGCGCTGGAAATATTTTCCACGTGGGAATCGCCATCGGAAAATTCCACGGAGTCACAACCCCCGCGACTCCGACCGGAACGCGGATTGCCATGTCGAATTTGTCAGGCAGTTCCGACGCAGCGGTTCTGCCAAACAGGCGTCGGCTTTCTCCCGCTGCATAGTAGGCGGTGTCAATGCCTTCCTGGACGTCTCCGCGGGTTTCCATCAACACCTTTCCCATTTCGCGGGTCATCAGTCGAGCGAGTTCCTC
>JBHHZW010000027.1:0-12695 GCA_046758305.1 Bacteroidota bacterium
TGCACGAGGTAGCTTTGAATCTGGAAGGCTAGAACCTCTTAAAACACAATAAGTTAGGGCGAATAAGCGACAAGAATGTCGCCTTTTGTGTGTCTTGACGGAACGCACAAAATCAAGCTATCCGAAAAATTTCACTTGACATTTAGAAATCAAAACGTATATTACGGGTAAATCAAATAAATCAGAAAAAAAGAAGAAATTAAGTAAAACAGGGCAACTCCAATGATCTACAAGAAACCTCTCAGTGTCGGTCAAGTCGCGGACGTCTGCCAGGTGAGCAAGAAGACGGTCCTCAACTGGATCTACGAAGGTGCGCTCAAAGCCTTCGCGACCTACGGCGGGCACTATCGCGTTTGGCCGTCCGACTTGAGAACATTTGTGAACGAGACTGCCATGGATATTCAGTTTGACTTCGTCGATGACCGTCGGTCGAAAATCCTGATCATCGACGACGACCATGAATACACGACAGTCCTCAAGATCGCCATCACGCAGGAGCTTCCGCACGCCGAGGTTCTCTTGACCGACGACGGCTACGAGGGTCTTTTGCTCATCGGTGAAGTCAGGCCTCAGCTGGTGATCCTCGATTTGCAGATGCCGAAAGTTGATGGGTTCCAGGTGCTTGAGCTTCTGAAATCGCGCAAGCAAGAGAACTCCCTCAAGATTCTTGTCGTTTCCAGCTACCTTGACGACGAGGCGCGTCGAC
Organism: Bacteroidota bacterium; assembly: GCA_046758305.1. Lineage (GTDB taxonomy): Bacteria > Bacteroidota > Ignavibacteria > UBA10030 > JAZGDE01 > JAZGDE01. The sequence continues at coordinate 707 of JBHHZW010000027.1, forward strand.
GGCTGAAGAATAGCGTTGCGGACGGATACTTAGAGAAGACGGGCTCCATAAAGGATCTACTTTCTGTCATCGTTCGAACGCTCGGCGAAAAGAAAGCACCAAAAGAGCGCTATGACAAAACCTTCGCGTGAGGTGATCATGAAACCGAGGAAGATTTTGCTGGTTGAAAATCAGGAACGGTATGCTCGGATGGTACTCGAGCAACTCCGATGCTTGAAGGATCCGGCATTCGAAGTCGTGCTCCACTATCAGTATGACACGGCCCCGTCTCTCGTCAGCGGAAACGGTACCCGCTTTGACGCGGTGCTTTTCGGCTTCCAGGGCGTAGAGGACATTCCCTCGGCGCGGAAAGTCCTGCGGCATGCGGAGGGAAAAGCCATTGTGGTGTTCCTGCTCAAGAATAATAACAAGAAAACCATCGGCGCAGTACGAAAGTTGGGAACTCCGCGGTTCCTGATCAAACGCGACGTTCAAGCGCGCAACCTACGTCGCGTGCTGGAGGATGAGTTGGAAATAGCTCAACTCCGTAGTCAGCCAGCCGATGAGGTGGTTTTCGACACGCAATTAGAAAAAGCGTCGCAAATGGTCGAGTCGTTGCGCATGGTAGTCCGGAATCCGTCAAGGATCGTCCGCCTTCGCTTACCCCCGGTTGCGCGGGCATCGGAAGGATAACGGCAATCTTTCCCGGTACCTTGAGATGGTCGGCTCTGAAATCGAGCAAATCAAGAACAACGTCGGCGAACTGTGGACAAAGGAAGACGGTCGCCGGACAGTCATACCGTAGGGTGGAAAAGTCAAGCCAGTTCACCAGAGAGCCGCGTCGCGTTGTTGCGAGTATGGATTTGTAACTGACCGTCCCGAAGGGATGGTCCTGCCACCAGCCAGATGCCCTGCGGAATCGTGGAGATCCGCAGGGCTTCTTTCTTTTCCTTGACTTTCTTCGACTCTTTTCCTAGGTTTTAACGATGCGGTTCCGGGCTGTTTTCATTGCCGAATCAACTCATTATCCTATTTCTGTTCCTGCTCTCTCGATTCCAAAGTACGCGATTCTACCATCAAGGCGAATCTCGTGACGTTCAACAGACAGTAATCAAGCGCAATACTTAAGGAAAAGAAATGACACGACGGATCTTCTGGGTGCTCTTCATGGCATTTCTGCTTTTCGCGCAACTCGGATTTGCCCAATCACTAGTTATCGACAACAATGCTCGTGTTGGTCTGGAGCGGATCACGCCGAATTTGATCGAAAGTCACATCGAGTTACTCTCGGACGACTTGTTCGAGGGCCGTGCCCCGGCAACGCGGGGTGACCGTCTGGCGATGCAGTACATTGCCGCACAATTCCTCCGGATTGGCTTGCAGCCGGGATACACTGGAAGCTTCTTCCAGCCGGTCCCGATTGTCGGCATGACTGGCGACGCTTCAATGATGTTGCGCGCAAGTAGGAATGATGCGGTCATCGAATTCAAATTCTACGACGAGTTTGTAGGGTACAGTGGAATTCAAGAGCCGATAGTATCTCTGGACGCTGAGGTCGTCTTTGTAGGGTACGGGATCGTCGCACCCGAGCAGAAATGGAACGACTACAAGGACTTTGACGTGAGAGGAAAAGTTCTTCTGATGATGAACAATGACCCGGCCGGCGACGACCCGAATTTCTTCGGAGGTAAAGCACGTTTGTACTACGGTCGGTGGACGTACAAGTATGAGATCGCCGCCGCGAAGGGAGCAGCCGGAGCAATCATCATCCATACGCCCGAATCTGCCGGCTACGGATGGAATGTCGTCCAGAGCTCTTGGTCGCGCGAACGGTTCTCCCTTGCTGACTCTCCCGAGGCTGGTCTTCCGATCAAAGCATGGCTTACGGAGCAGAGCACAAAGAGGCTTCTTCAGCTATCCGGGCACGACCTTGCGGCCCTTCAGCAGATGGCGCAACGCCGCGACTTTACGCCAGTTCCGCTCGGAGTCAGGATTTCAACGACGATTCAGAGCGAGATCCGACACTTGGAGACCGCCAATGTATTGGGATTGCTGCGAGGAAGTGATTCCACGCTGAGGGAGGAGGCGGTCATTTTCACGGCCCATCACGACCACTTGGGGATCGGTAAGACGGTCAACGGCGACTCGGTCTATAACGGTGCGCTGGACAATGCTTCCGGAGTGGGCGCCCTCCTTGCTGTTGCTGAAGCGTTTGCTGCGCTGCCGGAGCGTCCGAAGCGAACTCTCCTCTTCATGACCGTCGGTGCAGAAGAGCAGGGACTCCTCGGTTCCCAGTATTACAGCGAGCATCCCACGATTCCGCCGGGAAGAATTGCGGCGAACGTCAATATTGACGTCTTGAATGTTTTTGGCTTGACGAAGGACATTATCATGATCGGTAAAGGACGATCGACCATCGATCAGATCGTGGAGAAGGCGGCGAAGCTCTTGAATCTCGTCGTGAAGCCTGACCAGTTTCCGGAGCAGGGATTTTTCTACCGGTCCGACCAGTTGAACTTTGCAAGAATCGGCGTTCCGACCGCGTACTTCGACCAGGGACTCGACTTTGTGGGCAAGCCTGTGGGATACGGTAGACAGCTCGTCGAGACGTACATCGAGAAAAATTACCATCAACCGAGCGATGAGGTTCAACCAGATTGGGATTACCGTGGTGCGGAGCAGCAGACGGATTTCAATTTCTTGATTGGCTACTTTACGGCCAATCAACAGGAAATGCCGCGCTGGAACCCCGGCGATGAGTTCGAGGCTGCGCGCAACAAGGCATTGAGAGAAACAAAGTAAAAATCACGAGAGAAGGTTGCAGGAAGTCCCGACAAAGTCGAACTGTGCATCCTTGAATGGCACGATGAAACTCGGTGCCTGGACATCTTGTTGTATCTTCCTTGCACTGTGTGCATTAGTGATCTCCGGCTGCACGTCGTCTCGCCCCTTGACTTGCCTTTACACGGAAAGCCAAGTTCGCTCCATTTCACCGGACTTTTCGTATGACACCTTCTACTACCCTTCTGACGGTAAAACTCGCGTTGAGTTATTCCTCCAAGTGGGGTACTTCGTCCTGAATTTCGTAAGAGATGCTGACGGGTACTCGGCTCGCTTTGCGGTTTCGGCATTGTTCTGGGCAGGCGAGGAGGTCATGAAATCCGAGACGTGGACGGAAAATGTCCGGGTTGCCTCCTTTGAGGAAACACAAGCTCGAACCTACACCGTGAGCCGCCGAGTGTTTCTGCTGGACCCTGGGTCATACAGACTCTCCATCGAAGTGGTTGATGAAAGTTCAGGCAGAAGGATGCAGAAGGGAAAAACAGTTGGCGTCCCGAAGTTTGAAAAACCAATCACAATGAGCAGCCTCACGGTGGGAACGAGAAGAATTCAAAAAGGACAGTACGTGCTGCCAACGGTCAGTGGAGAGATTGTCGATGGGAGCGACTCCGTATTCGTCCAGTGTGAAGTGAACAGTTCGGAGGTCGGTCAACAACTCCATGTGACGTATAGACTTACCTCGTATCGGTACAGGACGCGAGTCGGCACAATGCCGCACTTTCTGGCGGGATTTCCGGGTAGGAACGATCCACAGGATTCGTCGTCCGTAACGATTGACACTGTCGTTACAGTTCCGAACCGACGTCTTGTGCTGCAGCAATCGTTTGGTAATGTCAGAGAGGCTTACTACCGATTGAGTGTTACGGTCCGAACAGCTGATGCGAGCACTGGATCGGAGGAGTCTGAGGCGGAGGTTCATGCGCCTTTGGCGCAGATCGCAGTGGCCACGAAAGCGTTTGTCGTCCGGCCGCTTGGCTTCCCCGAAGTCGTTTCGATCGAGGATCAAATCGCACCGCTCGTGTACATAGCGAGAGAATCCGAGTACCGCTCCCTGACAGAAGCAAACACGGTGGAGGAGAAACGGAGGCTACTCGAGGAATTTTGGTCCGCGCATGTTGACCGCGACCTCTACTACGAGCGGGTCTCGTATGCGAACTGGTATTTTACGTGCAAGACGGAGGGCTGGCGTACCTTTCCCGGTTACATCTACATCGTCGTCGGTCCGCCCGCTACGGTCGAGTGTTTGCCGGGAGTCGAGCGATGGTTTTATGCGTCCCCAGCTATTGAAATCAACTTTCAGTGGCGGGAAGAGATCGAGGCAGAACGAGAATGCAGGTTGACCTACGGGCATATCGACCCATACCTTCTCGAGCGGTACCTCATTCGATGGCGAAAGTGATGAGGGGAGAGGCAAAGGCGTGTGACATATCTGTGTTGCATTTCTGATTTTGGAGTGGTATTTTCCCTTTGCTTCTTTGACTATTACCTCGAGGCTTCTTTCAACGAATTCCCATTCGGATTGTCCTATGTGATTCACGGAGGCAGGACTGTGAAGTTTCTACTGGTGCGGCCTTCTCTGCTCTGCGTTTGAGCAATGATTCCGATCCTCGCCCAGGTCGATATCAAATACGAGAGGTATGAGCTCCCGAACGGCCTCGACGTAATTTTGCACGAGGACCATTCAGTTCCGATCGTCGGAGTGAACGTCTGGTACCATGTCGGCTCCGCACGGGAGAAACCGGGGCGCACAGGCATGGCCCACCTGTTCGAGCACATGATGTTCCAAGGCTCCCAGAACGTCGGTCACAATGAACATTTCCGGCTCATCCAGGGTGTCGGAGGCAATGCGAACGGCTCAACTTCGGAAGGTCGCACGAACTATTGGGAGGTCGTCCCCGCAAATTATCTGGAAATGGTGCTCTGGCTTGAGGCAGACCGCATGGGATTTCTGCTGCCCGCGATGACACAGCAGAAGTTGGACAACCAGCGAGACGTCGTGAAAAACGAGCGCCGACAGTCTTATGAGAATCAGCCGTACGGTCTCGCGTGGGAAACGATGTGTGCGGGGTTGTATCCGTCTGACCATCCCTATCATTGGCCCGTCATTGGTTCAATGGCAGACCTGAGTGTAGCGAGCCTAGACGACGTCCAGCAGTTCTTCAAGAAATATTACCCACCCAACAACGCGAGTCTCTGCCTCGGGGGTGATCTTAACCCGAAGGAAGCGAAGCAGTGGGTGGAGAAGTACTTCGGCGAGATTCCTCAAGGACCGCCTCCTGGACCGATCAGCGCGGGTCAGCCCGTAGTGAAGGAGCCACGACGACTTCTCCTCGAAGACCGGGTACAGTTACCCAGGTTGTATTTGGCGTGGCATTCGCCTCCCCTCTACGAAGAGGGTGATGCCGAAATGGACATCCTTGCGGGTATCCTCTCACGCGGCAAGAGCTCCCGGCTGTACCGAAGGCTCGTTTACGAGAAAAAGATTGCTCAAGATGTTTTTGCATTCCAGCAGTCCCGGGAGCTGAGCAGCCTGTTCTTCATCATCGCGACTGCCAAACCGGGGATCATGCTCACCGAACTGGAAAAGGAAATCTGGTCTGAACTCGACTGCCTCGAACGGGAAGGCCCAGGGGAGAATGAAGTGCAACGCGCGAAGAACAGTCTCAAGGCCGACTTCATTTACGAGCTCCAATCTATCGGCGGGTTCGGTGGTAAAACCGACCGCTTGAACGAGTATAACGTGCTTCTCGGGAATCCAGGATATTTCAATCAAGAGCTTGCGCGGTACGAGAAGGTGAAGGGGAGAGGCGTCCAGCGCATGGCAAACAGTTATCTGACCAGTGACCGTCTAGTCATCCTGAGCATTGTTCCAGAGGGCAGGAAGGAACTGGAAGCTAGACCATAATCATCCACATTTCCGATACGACGCATCGCGGACCGGTGACGATTTTCGCTCAAATGGATCGATCGCGGAAACCCAAGCCCAAGCCATCACCGAAGTTGTCGCTGCCGTCCCTTCAGCGAGCCGATCTGAAAAACGGGTTGGGGGTGCTCCTCGTCGAGCATCATGGGCTCCCTCTCGTACAATTTAAGCTCGTGCTGCAGACCGGTTCGGCCGCGGACCCGGCAGGCAAAACAGGTCTCGCGATCTTCACAGCGAACATGATAGATGAAGGAACCGAGTACCGATCGGCACTTCAGATATCGGAAGATCTCGGCTTCATCGGTGCCCGATTCAGTCTGTCGGCTAACTATGACGGGAGTTTCGCGTCACTTCTGACGTTGAAAGAGCACCTCTCCTCAGCGCTGGAGATATTTTCCGACGTGATGCTTCGTCCGTCCTTTCCGAAAGACGACTTCGAGCGCGTCAAGAGAGACGGGCTAACCAGTCTGCTTCAACAAAAAGACCAGCCGATAGTCGTTGCTAACGATGCGTTTGCCGCACTTGTTTATGGGTCGGACCATCCGTACGGTCGGCCGCTGAACGGAACCGAGACCTCAGTCGAGGCATTGACCGTCGAGGATGTGAAGAATTTCTTCGACACATACTATCGACCAAACAACGCAACGATGATCGTGGTAGGCGACGTACAACTCAATGAGGTTGTGCATGAGCTTGAGAAGACCTTTGGCAGTTGGCAGAAACAAGATGTTCCGAGCGTCAGCGTACCGCTGCCATCTCAGCCGACCTCCACACAACTTTTTCTCATCGACAAGCCAAACGCAGCACAGTCACAGGTACGCATCGGTCATGTTGGCGCGAAACGCAAGACCGCCGACTATTTTCCTCTTCTCGTGATGAACACGATTCTCGGCGGACAATTCACGAGTCGCATCAACCTGAACCTTCGTGAGGACAAAGGCTACACCTATGGTGCAAGGAGCGATTTCGCCTTTCGAAAAATGGCAGGGCCGTTCGTCGCGAGTGGCGGTTTCCGCACCGATGTTACCGACAACTCAGTGGTCGAGCTGATGAGAGAGCTCAGGCGCATCGGGACCGCAGACGTGACGGAGGAAGAGCTGGATTTCGCAAAGAATTCCTTAATTCAGCGCCTGCCACAGCAGTTTGAAACGCCGGGTGCGATCGCCTCCCGTCTCGCCGATATCGTTCTGTACAATCTGCCTGACGACTACTACAGTTCCTATGTGCAGAACGTGCAAGAGATGGCTCTGAAGGATGTGAACCGGGTTGGACAGCAGTACGTCAAACCCAATTCTGGTCTCGTCGTGATCGTTGGGGACATTGCGAAGACAAAAGAGGGGTTGGAGAAAGTTGGATATAGTTCGGTGAAGATCTGCAACGAAAAGGGAGAGATTCTCAGCGGCTAGATATTCTTGGGAGAGTGAGGCCGCGAACTGCGAGCCACAGTCAGAGCATAAACGCTCTGGTCATACTTGAAGATGACCTCGGCTTTTTTTAGCGGCGACCACTGGCCTCAATTTCCCCATCGGGCACGATATTCTCCTACGTCGACGTGCACCGACGGTCTATGAGCTGCGGTTCTACTATGAACTTCGTTTAGTCTCTTACCAAACCGATGACTCCACACGCGACGCGGCTACCGGCATTCCCCGCAGGTTGTGAAGAATAGTCGTCCGCGTGCTCGTGGAGAACCACCGCGTGACCCAGAACTGAGTAGGACGAGGGGAGTACAGTCAAGCCCTTTGTGGAGAAACTTAGCTGGGCGATACCCATTTGATCTGCCTGGATGTTGGGGAGATCACCCGAATGATGCGTACCGATTGGACCATCCGGATTTCCATGGTGTTCACTTCCAAATGGATCAAAGTGTCCCCCGGAAGCCTTCGGGTCGCCGCAATCGCCCCATTCGTGCACGTGGATAGCGTAGGTCTGTCCTGCAGTTAATCCTCGAATCTCGCCTGTGATCCGGACAGACATGTCATCCTTTTGGACGAAGCTTACGGATCCCTCTATTGCTGGGTCTGTAAACCCTCGAATCACAGCATTGGCTCGCGCTTCTCCGGAACCCTGCGGGGATTGCGTCCGCAGTGGAGAAACCGACAACACCATCGTTCCGGTTATGAAGCTGATGATCAAAAAAGCACTCCGTGTCATGTATGCTGGTCCTTTCTTGATTGTGAATGGCCTTCGCGACGTTGGCATTTTCTGTAACGTCGCGCACATTTGAGAGTCGCAGATGGAGTTTCTCTGAGGCTATGGCGGCAATTCTAGTCGTTATCTTTGTGCGTTTTTCTCCTCATGCCACGCACCCGTTTTGTAGCGGCTGGTAATGCATTGGCGCCCAGCACCCGCTGAGTCTGTGTTTTTCGCACAGATGTTTTGCTGTCAAGGTTCGCCCTTCTTCTTCATGCCGCACCTGTCCGGGATCGAATACCACTGTCTACACGATTTCGCCGTCCTTGCTCGCACTACCTCATCGCTTATTCTTCGAACGCAAGTCTTGTTAGTTGCCACAGTTTTATTTCCTTTTCCTCAGGAAGCAGCTTTTATTCCGGAAACCGTTCATGGTCTCTCGTAAACGGCGAATATGTAGCAAGAAGCCCCTTTACCGAAAGTGAAGCTGCCTTACTCTGGTGAACCAAGGCCCAGCAGTGAGCGGAACCGGTCATCGCCTTTCCGACAGCCTGTAGTTGTTGATCTATCGATAAGACTCTTATTCTTCTGCGGAGGATTCAGTTGGCCAGTTAGGACGATCCGGTAAATTGCCAAAACATAAGGAACTGGCACAACATTGTCAACGCTTTGCGCTGAACCTACCTACGTCAACGAGCCCGGTGCAATTGACGTCCCTCGCTTTGGATGGGAATCTCCTTGATCCGGCGAATCCGGAAATGGATGTTTGACTCTCTCTGGAATTTGGAGCTTGCTGACTCTGCGAATCTCAATGGCGATCCTTTCTGCAATAAGAACTTAACTGCCGCTCCTTGCTAGCGAGTTTTTTCCTTTGGCAACAGAGTCAAAAATTTCTTACCTTCTGTTAAATTCGCTTTCAACGATTACCTCTAAATCCTGTTACACGCTCCCATGGGCTTCAAGTGCGGCTTTATCGGGCTCCCCAACGTCGGTAAGTCTATACTCTTTAACGCCCTGACCTCAGGAAAAGCCCAGGTCGCAAACTATCCCTTCACCACGATCGAGCCGCATACAGGCGTCGTTCCCGTCCCGGACAAACGCCTTGATGTTCTCTCGAATATTCTCAAGCCACCGAAAGTTGTGCCAACGACCCTCGAGTTCGTTGACATCGCAGGTCTGGTCAAAGGCGCGAGTAAAGGGGAGGGACTCGGCAATCAATTCTTGTCGCACATCCGCAACGTGGACGCGTTGGCGCATGTTGTTCGATGTTTTAAGAGCGAGAACGTCGTGCACATTCACGGCTCCGTCAATCCGAAATCGGACATCGAAGTGGTCGAGATGGAGTTGATTATCAGTGACCTCGAAGCGGTCGAGAAACGCCTACGGGATTCAGAAAAGAAGGCCAAGACAGGCGACAAGAAGTTCAAACACGGAGCTGAGTTTTACCACCGATTGCGGGAACATCTCGCTGGAGGACGCCCCGCGCGGATGCACCCGCTGGTCGAGAACGAGCGTGAGATCCGTTGTGATCTCCACCTGTTGACCGACAAGCCAACCCTCTACATCGCGAATGTCGATGAGGACGGATTGACGCAGGATAATGAATACGTGCGTGCGGTTCGACAGGTTGCGAGCGGGGAAGGAGCAGCGGTGATGATTGTAGATGGAGAGATGGAAGCGGAGATCGCTGACCTGTCGTACGAAGAGCGTGAATCTTTCTTGAAGGATCTCGGTTTGACCAAATCAGGACTCGATATGGTGATCCGCGAAGGGTACGCAAGGCTCGACTTAATCACATTTTTTACCCACAATGAGAAAGAGTTGCGCGCGTGGACGATTCCAAAGGGAACCAAGGCTCCGCAAGCTGCTGGAAAAATCCATTCTGATTTTGAGCGTGGGTTCATTCGGGCGGAGGTGATTCGCTATGAAGACCTGGATCAACTGGGTTCTGAACATGCGGTGAAGGAGAAAGGATTACTGGCCCTTCACGGGCATGATTACGCCGTGCAGGATGGGGATGTGATTTTTTTCAGGGTTAGCGTGTGAACACCCCCTGTGGTGTCGAGCATCTTGCTCGGTGCGCACGGTAGGGTGGGCGGATGGTCGGCATGCATACTAGCCTAACTCCGGGTGAAGTGCATCTCTGCTTGACATCGAATTACGCGTCGAATGTGGACGGTCGAAGCGCACAAGAAAACTTGTGGCCATCCATTCACTTCACAAATTCATTCCTCGATTTCATGAATCGCTTCGCAGACCATCGACTCACCTGGTAGACCTGCGGCGAGGTCGAAGATGCCACCCAGTACTTCAGCGTGTCGGTCGGTGTTGGAAAAAACTGGAGAGCTACCGTTTGGTCACCGGCCACCTCGAGCTGTGCGGAGGGTTTCTTAGGGATTGCAACCGACGAATCGATAAAATCATCCGCTCGCAGGGGGCTTAAAGCAGCGATGAAGGAATTCACCGCTATTTCCTGCGTGGAATCCTGCCCGACAAACCAACGCTCCCCTCGTTTTTCTAGGATGTAGGATTCCTTCGAGAGCGTAACGGCGACACGTTGTATCGACTCCCGTGGCATATCGACGATTGTCTTGTCGCGCCAATCCTTGAGCTTGCGTCCAAGGAGCCAGGCCTTCAGACCCCCAGCGAGATACACCTTGTTCGATCCGACCTTCCGCACGTACCGATCTGAAAAAGTCGGTGCGTTCTTGCCGATGATCAGGGAGTCTACGACCCCACCTGCCTCACGAAACACGAGCAGTGTGCCCGAAGTATCTACCTTGAACATGGATTGGCGTTCCGGATTCTCGGAAATCAAGCTCTTGACCACGAGTTCCCTGGTGTGAGCGAGAAGCTGAAGCACGCTGTTCTGGTCAGCGTCATACTTGAGGGGAGCTGTGATAAGCCACTTCCCCCCGACTTTTTCAAACGTAATGTCGACCTCATCGGAGCGGATTGCCATCATCATTACTTTTGCAGAGTCGACGTCGAGGTATCGTTCGACGAGTTCATAGCTCGCCTGTTTGTCTCCTTCAGGCCGGAGAAGAAAAACCGTCACGACCAGAAGGACGAGAAAGAGAAGGGTGAGGAGCAGGGTCGAGCGTTTCATAGCCGTAGTTTCCTAGTGTTCCTACAACTAAATCCTTGTACAACTAAAGGGGCACAGTGGGCGTTCCAACACGCACTTGCATGCATCTCTCATTAAATCATTTTGTTGGAACGGCACTATGTGACCATCTGCAGCGTTTTGCGACGAGCGATACGCATGCGCCAACGCACAATGCCCCCTACCACGACGGCGAAGGGTGGAAGGACCATGTTGATGTACTTCAAGACCGTTTTCGTGCTGCTGGAGATTTCCTCAAGCCGCTTTGCTGCTATCGTTCGGGATCGAATCTGGGTCAATCCGATATCGTCGATGAGCCAATCGACAACGTTGTTGGCAAAGGTAATGTTGTCACGTTGGCCAAGGTATTGATCCTGCACAAAGTCTCCGTCGCCGACGACGAGGATTCTTGTCGGCGGGCTCTCCGTGAGCTTCGTTCCAACCAGAGTGGAGACCGTATCGGATGTGATCGCCGTATCCGCATACAGACTTCGGAACTTTCCTTCCAGGGATACCGCGACCGGAAGATGGGATTCCTTGAACATTTCCTCACTGAATTCCTGAGTAGGGTCGAGCAGGAAGAAGCCTTCCTGCTTTCCGCTGCGCTTGGAGGTGCTCGCCAACACTTTCAAGTCGAGTCCCTTCGACTGTGCCAGCGTCGTGTCGATCGAACTCGCAAAAAAAAGAAGCACGGAGCGCAGGTCCTTTACGACCATGCTCGCTGGGTTGAATTCGCTGGCGATCGGGAGGTAGGGATATGGGATTCGATTCTGAATCGTCATGAACCCGAGCTGCTGTGTCACGGAGATCTCCGCGCAGCGCACATCCCGCACGAGGTCGCTGTTCACTCGTACCCCGTACGCTTCGAGGAGATCGTCCAGGTTCAGCGAGAGAACGGAAGCACGCTGTGATTGAAGGTTCGCTTGTACTTTGTTCAGGAACAGTGCGATCCGACCACCACGCATAAGATACTGGTCGATTTGATATTTTTCTTCGTCCGAGAATTT
>JBHHZW010000028.1:0-12427 GCA_046758305.1 Bacteroidota bacterium
GTTGATCCCCCTCTGGATACTCTCAGGGGCACTCTTTCCCCCGAGCGGTGCACCGACGTGGCTTTCCTGGATCATGAAAGTCAATCCCTTAACATACGCAGTGTCCGGGCTTCGTAGCACAATCTACTTTGAAGAAATCTCCACACATGCCCAGGTCTCTGAACTGACCATCGATATGCTCGTCACACTGGGCTTCGCCAGCATCACGTTCGCGTCAGCGGTCATTGCCGCCCGACAGCGTAGCGCGGGAGAGAGAACATGATAGAATATTCAGACCTGCCGACTGTCAACGCCACACTGAACGCAACGAGCGCAGTCCTTCTGCTCGTCGGGCATCGCTACGTCAAACGGGGGAACATGCGCGCACACAAGTTCTGTATGTTGTCCACAGTCGGAGTATCTGCACTTTTTCTTGTTTCGTACCTCATTTACCACTTTGAAGTCGGGTCAGTCGCCTTTGAGGGTAAAGGGTGGATCCGGCCAGTGTACTTTTCGATTCTCATCTCGCATACAATTCTTGCTGTTACGATAGTGCCGCTCGTGGCAATAACGCTTTTCCGTGCGCTGAAGGAACGATTTGACAAGCATGCGCGGATCGCCCGCTGGACGTACCCCATCTGGCTGTACGTGTCGGTAACAGGCGTGATTGTCTACGTGATGCTCTATCATCTTTTTCGGTTACCCTAAACTGAGAGAGCATATGACAGACAGCCCGGAAACCAAAACACGTCATCGAAGAGTGAAAAACTTCATGGGCGTCGGCATAGCATTGGGGGTCGCCATCGGCGCTGGAATGGGAGCGGCAACGGGGGAGATGGGCTTTTGGCTTGGGATTGGTATTGCTATTGGTGTAGCTGTGGGGTTCGCTATAGGTGCCGCCACCTCAAGCAAGAAACCGGAGAAGTAACGGAGTAAATCCTGCTCCAGTCGACAAGACTGCCTTGATGCAAAGATTGTCCGGCAATGAAATCGCGCTATTGCCAATGCGGTTCGACAGCGGCGGCGCCGCAGTGACCTTACGGAGGCGGACAATAATCATGAGGCGTAAGGAGAACTCGTGCGGGCACAACAGGACTTGCACGAAGGAAATTAAGGCTGAGGATTTCTGAGCACAATGAAGAAAATGCGAAGCCCCGTCCCGACTCTGTCGGGACGGGACTTTTCTGTTGAAAGCTTCAGCTCATGAGCAGCAAACGGTTCAACGCCGGGAGCGGATCATGGCACTCGATCGCATTTGAAGTCTGATTATTTACTTCAACCGCTTGAGCACCCATTGAGCCTCGGGGAAGATGTCGTTCGGCAGCCGTTCGAGCAATATCCGCCATCGCGGATTGAGATTCACCGCGCGCTGAACGTCGAGCACCGCCTCCTGTCTCCTTCCCATCTGCATGTACATCGAACCTCGCCAGAAGATAAGCTCGTCATTTTCCGGCTCGATGCTCAGTGCCGTATCATATGCCTGAAGCGCCTTTTCATACTCCTTTGAGGCGAAATGTTCGTCCCCCTTGTCGGCCCATTCGTAAGCGCGGTGGAGGTCGTAGACTCGCCGGAGCTCCTTGATGGGGTACTTGTGGTCCTCCACGCGGAGATCGATGACGCGATTTTTCCACGGCTCGGTTTCAGATACCTTTCTGACAACGAGCAGCGCTGCTGATTGTCGCCCGCGTGCGTCGCCTCCTGCAGCTTGACCTGCTTCGAGCGAAGCGAGGATACGGTCTGACAACTTCCCGGGCGTGTTCTCGAATGCCGTAGCCATTTCTTCCCACACCAGGGGAGACGCGAGAAGATTCCCCTGGACGCTGTAATTCTTGCCTTTCTTGTGACCGGCATAGGGGATGCAGTCGGAACCTGTATGAGCGGCAACGTTTCCCTTCACATCGACCATGGCAACTTGCCGCACGGCGGCCTCGGTATCTTTGGCGAGGAGTTCCTCCAACGCTTCAGTTGCGGTCCTACCCTGCTTCATGAGTTCAAGTCCCTTCGGGCCGTAGGCGACTTCCACGAAAGACTGCGTCGCAACGGCACCGACCCCTGCCTCTCCCCACGGCACACGTTGTCCAACGGAAAACCAATGGGATTGGACCCCCACGCCGAATTCATCGGTCGCCGGATCGTAAGCGACGATGGAGAACGTGGACACAAGGTCGTTCAGCTGTTGGCAGTAGACAGAGAGGGGAAGGAAAATAGCGAGTATGAGGGAAAATCGACTTTTCATACAACCCTCCACTTACTGTAAGTGAACCTCCAGATCTCCCCTCAGCGATGTGTCCAGCATCCACAAGCATGGAAAGACCATGCAGATCGCCGCGAGCAGCTACTCTGCGTAGATCAGGGCTCTGCTAGAACCTTTCATAGAAGCTTCAGGAGGCAAGCAATCGTCGCCTCGGCCCCTCGATGCGCCACTTTACTGCCCGCCAAGGATAATCGGCAGGCCATCTTTTCCTGAGCCGATGACAACGACCTTCGCGTTCGACGACTTGGAAAGCTGTTCTGTCGCTTCAATTCCTTTCCAGCGAAGCAATCGATCGGTAACAGTTGCTGAAACGATCCTCTGAAAGTCAGAAATGCCTCCTGCCTCGATCCGTTTTCGGTCGGCTTCCTGCGCCTCTTTCCGAAGGATGAACTGCATCCGCTGACTCTCCTGATCGGCCCGCTGTTTCTCTTCAATCGCCTGCGTTAACTGAGGCGGCAAGCCGACGTTGCGCAACGGCGTAGACTCAATGATGACTCCTCGCGGCCCCACGACGTCGCCCAATTCCTCCTGAATGCGGATGCCAAGCTTTTCACGCTCCGTCGTATACAAAGCGCTGGCATTGAAACTCGCTGTCACCGCACGAGAGATGGAGCGAAATTGTGGGAGCAACACCACCCGTACGTAATCACCCCCGGCAATCTTTTTGTAGACGTTCGCCGCCGAATCAGCCTCAAGCCTATAGAGGACGCTGAGTTCCAACTGAATCGTCAACCCTTCCGCGGAGAGAACATTCATTTGTTCTCGCATCTGTTGCGTCTGTACAGACCATTTGGTAACACGTGCCATCGGATTAACAGGGTTGATCCCGGGTTTCAAGGTGGTTTGCGAAACGTTCCCGAAGAAGTCTACGATCCCGACATGTCCCGCAGGAATTTGAGTGAAAGATTGTACTATCGCCAGAAAGATCCCGCCCGCCAACATGCCCAGTCCCGTCCTCATGGGTGTCTGGAACATCGCGTTGTGCTCGACGTACACTTTCCGACGTGCAAACTGCCAGACGAACAGCCCCACGACAGCGATGAGGATTGCAACGATGAAGCCCATAACGTTACTCCTTTCTGGATTGGTTTGACATAGAACACACGGAGCTATAACTTAACATTTCGACCAAAGAGCTTAGACTGAATATACCTCGAAACCATGATAACCACAAATAGCACGAGCGACATTCCAGCCGCGTGTCCGATGCGCAGACTCAGCCACGCGGCTCGATAACTTGAGACGGATGAATCCTCAGCGCTCATTCCGGAAGAGATCTCAGCACGAGCGGGGAATCACCGATACGGTTAGATCGCAAAACAGGTACACTGCAGGTTATTGCTTCACTACCCGCGCGCCGTCTTCCACAGAGCAAGCATAGATTTCTGGCTCCACCGCGAAAACCTTGGTGTATTCTTTCTTGACCGTGCGAGCAAGCATGTCAACCTGCCCTTGTTGCACCAAGCAGATGACACTCCCGCCAAACCCTGCACCCGTCATGCGTGCACCGTACACTCCGTCTACCTCCATCGCGATATCGACGGCGGCGTCGAGCTCTCTGCAGCTCACTTCGTAATCGTTGCGGAGACTCACATGCGAGTCCACCATGAGCTTTCCGAACAGCCCGGCATCTCCTTCTCTTAACGCCTTCACTCCCTGGAGCACCCGTTCGTTTTCGCTGATCACGTGCCGACAACGCTTTCTCAGCGTCCAGTGAAGATGCATCTGATGACGATGGAACGTGTCGAGTGAGACATCGCGAAGAGACCGAATTCCCGGGAGAACGCCGGAGAGTTCCCTCACACCTTCCTGGCACTCGAGCCGGCGAGTGTTGTACTCAGATTTCGAAAGCGCCCGCTTCACTCTGGTGTCGCAGACGACAACGCGAACGGATTGCGGAAGCGGGATAAGCTCGTAGTTGAGACTGCGGCAGTCGAGGAACAGCGCGTGATTCTTCTTTCCCCGCATCGCTGCGAATTGATCCATAACGCCGCATTGTACGCCAACGAAATCGTTTTCTGCTCTTTGACAGAGTCGCACCAGGTCAAGGTCCGGAACGTCCAGGTGGAAGAGACGAGTGAAGGCATAGGCACTCGCTACCTCCAGCGCCGCCGAAGAACTCAGACCCGCACCCTGAGGAATATCCCCATGGAGACAAAAATTCAGCCCATGCACCACTGCTCCATACCTTCGGAGAAAACAGAGGATGCCCTTCGGATAGTCTGCCCAGGGAAGCGATCTCGTTTGGTGGACATGAGGAGTATAGTAGCGATGCGTCAGGTTGTAGTCGACAGAGTGAATGTATGCTAATCGGTCGCTGCGCTTCCCCACGGCAACAACAATGGATCGATCAATCGCGGCGGGCACCACGTAGCCATCATTATAATCCGTGTGCTCGCCCATCAGGTTCACACGCCCCGGCGCTACGACCACGACTTCCGGCTCTACGCCGAAATGCTCCCGGAATTTTCCCACCGTTTCGTCAACAAGCTTCATACCATCGAACTCCAGGCACGCTGAATCAACATGTTGGTGATCCGCTCCGTCAGTCGTTCACAATCAATCGAGAATAGGATCCCCATGGATTAGAGCTGCACGCCCACGCTTCACAGTTCGGCAACCTTCTCTTCGGCTGCTGTATCTTCGATGAACGGTCCGCTCCGGACTCCCGTCCAGCTAGGTACTTGATCTTATCCTTTGCACCATGGGACGGATAGAATTCAATGAAGAACGTGAACCTCATACGGAAACCGCGCCAAAAATGGAATGAAAGCCACAAACGAACCATTCTCGTGGATAAGGCAGCGGCCCATCGCGTCGTTCTTCAAGAAGGATGTCGAAGAGCAAACAACGCTAGTGTGGAGATTCGTGAGAAAGACCCCTAAAAATCTACAAAATCAGTGACTGAATAGCAATGAAAATAGATTCGCTCTTCTTTGTTTTTTTCGCTCTGTCTTCCTATCTTGGCGAAACGCTGTCGTCGATCAGGAGACCATGCGCGTTCTCAAACCTCAAAAACTTCGGAAGCACGACGTCATCGGACTCGTCGCGCCTGCGAGTCCACCGTCCAAACCAGAAAAAATCGACAGTGGTGTTCGCTATCTCGAATCGATGGGCTACCGCGTGAAGGTCGGCAGACATGTTCGCGACGTTCACGGCTATCTCGCGGGAACTGATGAGGGGCGTGCAGCGGACTTAGATGCAATGTTCCGTGATCCTTCAGTCAAAGCGATCTTCGTTCTGCGCGGCGGCTACGGTCTCCACAGAGTCCTGCATCTTCTCGACTACCGGGCGATCAGACAAAATCCCAAAATCGTCGTCGGATACAGCGACCTAACGGCCCTGCAACTTGCCCTGTGGAGAAAAATAGGTCTCGTTACCTTTTCCGGCCCGATGGCCGCAGTAGAAATGTGCGACGGGATGGACCCATACACGGAGGAGCATTTCTGGAGGGTCCTGACCTCAACGGCGAAAATCGGACCCCTTGAAGGTCCAGCAGGACGCCCTGCCTGCTCGATGAGAGAAGGAAGGGGAACCGGAACGATGCTAGGGGGTAACCTCTCCGTGCTCTGCACCTTGCTCGGAACCCATTACTGCCCGTCGTGGCAGCAGGTTATTTTAGTCCTGGAGGAGGTAGGGGAAGAACCGTACCGGATTGATCGCATGCTCATGCATCTTTTCCACGCGAAGGTATTCAGTTCAATCAGCGGTCTCGCCCTCGGCCAATTCATCGACTGTCAGCCTCAAGACACCTCGAAGCCACACTTCACGGTTGAACAGGTCCTCGAGCATTTTACACATGACCTGCGCCTCCCCGTCGTCGCCGACTTGGCCTACGGTCACCTACCGAAGAAGCTCACGCTGCCGTGGGGACTGAGAGCGCGGATCGATGGGACTCGCGGACGGGTCGAGCTCCTCGATGGCGCCGTCGTGTGAGGGGGAGAAATTTCCCGCTCGTGCAGCCCGCTCGAGAGAGTTCGCTCGACTCGTCCGAATCCTTCGGATGAGTCTGCTGACGACCGGAAGTTGACTCTTTGTCCATTTCTGTTTACATTGGCCACGTACGCACCACGAAAGTCAATTTGCCGACCGATTTGGTGAACTCAGTCGAGCGACTTCACATAGCCGTTTTCGCATCGGGCCGAGGTTCAAACTTTCAGGCATTGCTTCAGGCGATTGAAGAAAAGAGAATTCCGAACGCAGACATCGTTCTCGTGGTGAGCAACAACTCCGATGCACGTGCGCTCGAAGTCGCTCGCAAGCACGACATCCCCGCCGTTCATCTCAGTCAGAAGCAATTCGCAACCGAAGAGGAATTCAACCACGCGCTTCTTCAAACGCTGGAGAATCATAGCGTAAGTTTCGTAGCTCTCGCCGGCTACATGAAACGACTTGACCCCGCGGTCATACAGCGATACCGAAATCGTATCATCAATATCCATCCTGCCTTGCTGCCCGCGTTCGGCGGGAAGGGGATGTACGGTGCCCATGTCCACGAAGCGGTGATTGCCTCTGGAACCAAGCTCACGGGCGTGACCGTGCACATTGTCGACGAGGAATATGACCATGGACCGATAGTTCTCCAGCGGGCCGTACCTGTGGAGGATCACGACTCACCGGAAACCCTCGCCGCCAAAGTTCTTACGGTTGAACATCAACTGTATTCGGAAACGGTTCGGCTCTTTGCCGAAGGCAAGGTTCGCGTCAACGGACGCCGGGTCTACGTCGCACACAACTGAGGTTGAAGGAGTTCAACGTGCTGAAGATTCGTCGCACACTTATCAGTGTATCAGACAAGTCAGGGATCGTTGAATTTGCAAACGGATTGTGTGAATTT
The DNA here is from genome assembly GCA_046758305.1 of Bacteroidota bacterium. Classification (GTDB taxonomy): domain Bacteria; phylum Bacteroidota; class Ignavibacteria; order UBA10030; family JAZGDE01; genus JAZGDE01. The sequence goes on from JBHHZW010000028.1 coordinate 7,071, forward strand.
CAGGTCGAGATCATATCTACCGGAGGAACTTTCAAACTCCTCAAGGAACAGGGTATTCCGGTCACTCCCATTTCGGAGATCACACAGTTTCCTGAGATTCTTGACGGCAGAGTGAAAACCCTGCACCCGAAGATTCACGGAGCTCTCCTTGCAGTCCAGAACAATCCTTCTCACGTCGCGCATTTGAAGCAGCATGAAATCGAGCCGATCGACCTCGTCGTGGTAAACTTGTACCCGCTCGAACAAACAATGGCAAAAAATGGGGTTTCTCTCGAAGAGGCCATCGCGCAGATAGACATCGGCGGTCCCACAATGCTGCGCAGCGCTGCAAAAAACTTCCAATGCAAGGCCGTGGTCACAAGCCCTTCACAGTACTCGGTCGTACTGGATGAATTGAAGCGAAACCAAGGTAGCATATCAAGCGAACTCTGCTTTGAGTTAGCCAAACAAGTATTCCGGCAGACTTCCTACTACGACTCGGTCATCTCGGAGTTCCTCAATCGCCAGGACGGTGAGAAGGCCGCACTCCCCGACATGTTTACCCTCGCGGCAAAGCGAAGCGAACTCCTCCGGTATGGCGAAAACCCTCATCAACAAGCAGCCCTCTACGGGAATTTCAGCAGACACTTCCAAAGATTACACGGGAAGCAGCTTTCCTACAATAATGTCAGCGACATGAACGCTGCAGCATACTTATGTGCAGAGTTCGATCAGCCGACGGCTGTCATTATCAAGCACACGAATCCTTGCGGCGTCGGCTCCGACCATGTGCTGGCACAAGCGTATCGCAAGGCACTCGCGACCGATTCGACGTCCGCATTCGGCGGCACCGTGGCAGTCAACCGCCCTCTCGACAGGGAGACGGCAGAATCCATCAATGAAATTTTCACGGAAGTCATCATTGCTCCAGGGTTTCCGGAAGAAGTTCTAAAGTTGTTGAAAAAGAAAAAAGACCGTCGCGTGTTGATGCAGCGCGTCGACCTCCGCAGCCTCCAAGAATACGAGGTGAAGAAGGTCGTCGGCGGGTTGTTGGTACAGGAACCTGACGGTGTGCGCGTTACGGAAGAACAGCTGAACGTAGTGACGAAGCGCAAGCCGACAGCGGAGGAAGTTGAGGCGATGCTCTTCGCTTGGCGCGTGGCAAAGCACGTGAAGTCGAATGCGATCGTCTATGCACTCAAAGACCGTACCATCGGCATCGGTGCGGGGCAGATGTCCCGCGTCGGCTCTTCCAAACTTGCTGTTCGGAAAGCGCAGGAAGCGGGATTGACTCTTGAAGGAACGGCAGTCGCCTCGGACGCCTTCTTTCCGTTCTCCGACGGATTACTCGAAGCCGTGAAGGCAGGAGCCACAGCGGTCATCCAGCCGGGCGGATCCATCCGTGACGAGGAGGTCATCAGGGCAGCTGATGATCACCATATTACGATGGTCTTTACAGGTGTGAGGCATTTTAAGCATTAGTCCATCATCGCACAACAGGGTATCCCACTTGCGCTCGGTCACTGATTCGGAACCTCGGGGATGCCATCCTTATATAGAATAGAACATCATGGGACTCTTTTCGCTACTCTCAGCTGACCTTGCCATCGACCTTGGTACTGCCAACACCCTAATCTGGATGAGAGGCAAGGGAATCGTGCTCACTGAGCCTTCGATCGTCGCGTTCGACCGGAACACGAAAAAAATCGTGGCAATCGGAAACGAAGCGAGAGAGATGATTGGACGGACCCATCGAGATATCCGGACCATCCGTCCGATGAAGGATGGCGTCATCGCGGACTTCGAAATCGCAGAGGGGATGCTGCGAGAGTTCATCAAGAAGATTCATGCCAACTGGATCCCGAGTCGCCGGATCGTTGTCTCCGTCCCGAGTGGAATCACTGAAGTCGAAAAGCGCGCAGTCCGCGATTCAGCAGAGCACGCAGGTGCGAAGGAAGTGCATCTCGTGGCGGAGCCGATGGCCGCGGCGATCGGGATCGGACTCGACGTCGACGCGCCGGTGGGAAACATGATCATCGACGTCGGCGGCGGGACGACGGAAATCGCCGTCATTGCTCTCTCCGGGATCGTGAACGAAGAATCCATTCGGATCGCCGGAGACGAGAAGAACAACGCCATCGTACAGTTTTTCAAGAAGAACCACAACATCCTCATTGGGGAACGCACGGCCGAGGCAATCAAGTGCGAAGTAGGCTCGGCAATGCCTCTCAAAGAGGAAATCACCATTCAGGTGAAAGGTCGCGACTTGGTGAACGGCATCCCGAAGACTACTGAAGCGAACTCGGTCGAAATTCGCGAGGCGTTGAACGAACCGATCCAAGCCATCGTCGACGCTGTCAGGCTCACGCTGGAACGAACGCCGCCGGAACTCTCCGCAGACATCCTTGACCGCGGAGTTATGTTGACCGGCGGAGGCGCATTGCTCAGAGGCCTCGACGAACGGCTCATACTGGAAACAAGTCTCCCCGTCCACGTCACCGAAGATCCGCTGTCAGCGGTCGTCCGTGGAACAGGAAAAATTCTCGAATCGATCAACGAGTACTCCAAAGTGCTGATTCGAAGTCGACGCTATTAAACCCCTCCCTTGGGAACGGGGGCTGGTCTATGCAGCGGTTGTTTCTCATAGTTCGCCTCTTCAAGGAATATGTGCTGGGAGCATCCCTCGTTCTGATTTCCCTTGTGCTCCTCTCGCTTAACGATAACAGCCAGATTCGAGAAATCCGTTCGATGACGGTCGGGTTTGTCGGTGCCCTCCAGAACGCGGTTTCGTTTATCCCGAATTTCTTTGCGCTGAGAGTAGAGAATAGTTTCCTCCGCAGGACGAACGTCGACCTCATGGACGAAGTGAACCAGCTGCGTGAAGCAAAACTGGAAAACCTCCGACTGCGGGCGTTGCTCGGACTGAGGCAGACGCTCAACTACCCTGTCGTCGCCGCTGAGGTGGTGGGCAAGACCTCCAAGCCCCAGCGCAACACCATTACTCTGAACGTCGGCTCGGAAGCCGGAGTCAAGCCGAACATGCCCATCGTGACTGATGCAGGCCTGGTGGGAAGGATTATCGCGACCAGCAAGCACTATTCAATCGGACAGGTCGTGATCAACCGCGATTTCCGGGCAGCGGCCAAAATTCAACGGAGCCGGGTGGACGGCATCCTCGCCTGGGAGGGAGGAGATCACACGCTGCTCAAGAATGTCGCCAAGACGCTTGACGTCAGAGTCAGCGACGTCGTCGTTACTTCGGAGTACAGCAGCATGTTCCCCGCAAACCTCAAGATCGGGATCGTGGCTAAAGTCACGGAGCAGCCCGGAAATCTTTTCAAGCGAATCGAGATCGCCAACAGCGTCGATTTCTCGAAGGTCGAGGAGGTGTTCGTTGTCCGGTACTACCCGGATCCAGAGCGAATCCAGCTGGAGGAGAAACTCCTGAGGTAATATCGGCGATGCCGGCATGAACAAGTACCTTCGCTCTGTGTTGATATCGCTCCTTCTGATCCTCCTTCAGACGAAAGTCATCCAGCTTCTCTCGATCGAAGGCGTCACGCCAGACCTGCTCGTCATCTGGATTGTATATATTGCAATCAAGGAAGGTCAAATACCTGCAACGGTCGCAGGATTCACGATCGGTCTAGTTCTCGACCTTATCACCGGGGAATTTGTCGGGCTTTCTGCGCTCGCAAAAACGCTCTGTGGATTCACCAGCGGTTACTTTTTTAACGTGAACAAGACACCGCAGACACTCGGGAGCTACCGGTTTCTCGTGGTCGTGCTCATTGCTTCTCTTCTTCATAACGTGGTGTATTTTGTGCTTTTCACGATCGGAACGGAGCTGGCGCTTAGCGAAATCCTGATCCGTTACGGTGCTACGAGTACGCTCTACACACTGGCCTTCAGTCTCCTGCCGATGCTCCTTTTTGCCAGACAGTTGAAGGTAACCTAGATCCTCCATGGAAGAATTCGGTCGGAAATACCTGTATTATTCGATCATCAGCATCGTTTTCCTCGTATTCACTACACGCCTCTACCAGCTCCAACTGATCTATCGAGAAGAGTTCGGCAGAAAATCGGAGGAAAACAGCATCCGAACCATTGCGAGAGAACCCGTTCGCGGATACATCTACGACCGAAACGGGATCCTCCTCGTCGACAACGGTCCCTCCTATACGGTGACAATCACTCCGTCAGAGTTTGATTCCGAGTCCACACCGTTCTTAGCATCCATTCTTGAGGTAACTCCGGAGTTCATTTACGAACGCGTCCAGAAGGGAAATTTGTATTCGCGCTTTGTTCCTGTCAAGATTAAGCGGGATTTAGACTTCAGAACACTCGCTGTCATTGAGGAATACCGGTACCAACTTCCAGGCATAGACTATCAGATTGAGTCGAAGCGATACTACGCTACTCCTGCACGCGCATCCCATCTTCTCGGCTACACGAAGGAGATTTCCGACCGTCAATTGGCTGAATTCGGAGGTGCGTATCGCCAGGGAGATGTTTTCGGCTCCACGGGTATCGAGGCAAGTTACGAAAGAGTACTCCGCGGGCAGAAAGGATATGAGTTCATCGCCGTCGACGCGCAGGGAAAAACTATTGGCAGTTTTGAGGACGGGAGAAGGGATATTCGATCAGAGGAGGGATTCGACATCTATCTGGCTCTCGATTCGCACGTCCAAGCGGTAGCGGAGTCTTCACTCACAGGGAAACGCGGCGCAGTTGTTGCCATCGACCCTACCAATGGGGGTATCATCGCCCTCGCGAGTAAGCCGGATTACGACCTCTCGATTTTCAGTGGTGTGACACCGCCCGAGGTCTGGAACGAGATGAACTCAGACACAACTCATCCGCTGTTCAACCGTGCGACGATGGCGAAATACCCGCCCGGCTCGACGTACAAAATTGTCCTCGCGGCTGCTGCCCTCGAGGAGGGAATCATCGACACCAACTGGACGGTGAACTGCTCCGGAGAATTTCGGTTTGGCAACAAGATCCACAAGGACCTCCATGTCCATGGACCCGTGGGCGTCATCGAAGCCATCAAAGTCTCCTGTAACGTCTTTTTCTATCAATTGATTTTGAAGACCGGGCTCGAACACTGGACCAACTATGGCGCGGAATTTGGATTCGGCCACCCAACGGGAATCGACATCACCGAAGAGACCTCAGGCATTCTCCCCTCCTCAGACTATTTTGACACACTGTACGGGAAAGGGAAATGGACAGAGGGTTATTTAGTAAGTCTCGCGATCGGACAGGGAGAACTGGGGGTCTCGCCACTTCAGATGGCCAGCTACGCAATGGTGCTCGCCAACAAGGGGAGCTTCTATCAACCACACGCCGTCGATTCCGTATGGAACAAGCGG
>JBHHZW010000029.1:0-12416 GCA_046758305.1 Bacteroidota bacterium
GAGATCGGTGATTGCCAATGCGCCCCCGACGACGTCATTTTCTTGAAGGGTGAGCGTGGTCGTCAGAGGGCCAAATCCGATTGCGCTTTGCATGCTGTCCGAACCGGATGCGTCGGTAACTCTGTTTTGCGAGAACACAGCAGTCGCGCCGCGATTGATGAGAATGATGGGGTTCGAGAAGTCCCCGGAGGCATAGCCACCATTTACGATGATGTTGGTGATGGTCGTGGAACCCGCGGCGTCCGAGCGGATGAACGTCGTGCGTGTGCCGATGTCTAACTTGAATCCATCGATGGTGACATCGATGGCGGCCGAGTCGATGGTGATCTTCTGAACGACGGACTCTCCGCCGGCGCGAGAGCGAGCGTCGACGCCGGCCTGCACGCCTTTGAGGGTGAGATTCTTGTCGACGTTGAGTTCCTCGCTAAAAATTCCCTCTGCTACTTCGAGCGTGTGTCCGGCGCCCGCTCTGTCGATTCCCAGCTGGATGCTCCCAAAAAATGCGTCGGTGGTCGTGTTGCGGACGAGGAGTCCCTCGACTTCACTCAATGAGTTTTGAGGGTGTGAATCATTCTGAGCGACAAAATCGTTTGCATTGTTGTCAGTGTCAAATCCGTTTCCCGCGAATGCGTCGATTCCCCCGTCCCCTAATGCCGCTGGAGTAGAGCTTGATCTGGCTTTCCGCTCCATGCTGCCGTTGGTCACTGGGTTCGGCGCAGCAATTCCCTCTCGGTCCGTTGCTGCACCCATTGCGACTTTGTCTACGATGGACACCGCTGCATCGCTGTACAGGATAACCGTGTTGTCAGCCGCGAGTCGTTGGCTCGTTGAATAGAGCACATCTGGCAGAATCATTTCGTGAGCGATCGTGTCGTACTCGGCGGATGCAATGAGCAAAAACCCGCGCGCTGGAATGCTTACGGCAGGAAAGGAGGTCAGGAGGTTGCTCTCGGTGCCGCTGGACGTTTTTCTGGCCAACCGCCAACCGGCGAGATTCACGGGCGCGGCAGTGGGGTTGTACAGCTCCACAAACTCATCTTGAGTGCTGGTTCCCGCGGTCTGGACCTCGCTGACCACGAGGTGCTGTGCCGTTTGCGCAAGAGCAGAGATGCTAGAGAGCATGGAACTCGCGATGGCAACGAGGCATCTCATTGTCCTTGCTTTCGATATCGGGGAGAGAGTGTTGAAATATTTTGGCGAACTGCGTGGATGGAAATTTCGGTGTTTCATCTCAGCACACTGCAAGCGGTCTTCTCAGAGAGGCTCAATGCCATACTCTGGTGCGAATATATCTTGATGGGGAGGCAGTGTCAACAATGGATGATTGACCTAGATGGAGAGGGTGAGATTTTGGCTTGCTGCCTTGACATTGGATGCCAATCTTGTTATATTTTTTTCCAGTTTTACTTGAACCTTCCGCATTTTCTTTGTCATATCAGGTCGTTCAGCGATAGTATGGCGACGACATCAGATTTCAGAAGGGGAATGACCATTCGTTTGGATGGTGAGCTCTTCGCGCTGGTTGAATTTCAACACGTGAACCCGGGCAATTGGCGAGCCTTTGTTCGGACGAAGTTGAAAAACCTCAAAACTGGTCGAGTTGTTGAGAATCGATTCCGGGCGGGAGAAACCATTGATGCTGTTCGGGTCGAACGGAAGAAATTTCAGAATCTGTACCGGGACGCCGCGGGATATGTCTTCATGGACCAGGAGACGTTCGAGCAATTTACGATCCCCGAGGATGAGATTGGCGAGGGGGCGAAATTCCTGAAGGTGAACGAGGAAATCGAGATTCTCTTCGACGGGACGGAAATAATAGGTATCGAGCTGCCGGTCTCAGTGGAGCTGGGGGTGAGTGACACCGTACCGGGTGTGAAGGGGGACACGGCGACAGGTGGGACCAAACCCGCGACGCTGGAGACGGGGACGGTTGTGCAGGTACCGCTCTTCATCAATGAAGGGGACCTGATTCGGGTGAACACGCGTTCAGGGGAGTATGTTGAGCGAGTGAAGGCGGCTTAAGACCCAAACGAACTCCGGGGAGAAATGCGCATTCAGCATGGAGGATACTAAACGGAGAGCGACCATGAACCTAGCTTACATCAAGAAGTTGATGAAGCTGGTTGCGGACAGTGGTGTGGATGAGCTCGAGATCGAGGAGGAGGGGAAAAAAATCCGTATTTCGAAGAGCCGCCACAACAGTACTCCTTACACTGTAGGGGCCGCTCCTCCAACGCAGTATTTCGTTCCCGCTCAGAACGCCAGCGGACCTACACCAGCTGGACCCATCCCTGCACCAGCGGAAGCGGCACCTGAGGCTGCGAAAGAACTCGAAAAACCCTTTCACGAAATCCGCTCACCGATCGTTGGCACATTCTACCGCGCTCCCGCACCTGATGCTGAGCCGTACGTAGAGGTTGGCAGTATGGTTCAGCCTGGGACCGTTCTCTGCATCGTGGAGGCCATGAAGCTGATGAACGAGATCGAGTCGGATGCTGCGGGACAAGTGGTGAAGATCTTCGTGGAGAACGCTCAACCGGTGGAATACAACCAAGTCTTGTTTCACGTTGAACCGTCCTAAAACCTTTCATCTGATCTGAGGTCTTACCATCCTGGCTGTCAGCAATTCCTGGAGGATATTCGTTGTTCAAGAAAATCTTAATTGCAAATCGAGGTGAAATCGCCCTCCGCATCATACGAGTGTGCCGAGAGCTTGGGATCAAGTCCGTCGCCGTCTACTCGGAGGCCGATCAGTACTCCCTTCCTGTCAAGTTTGCGGACGAAGCTGTGTGTATTGGTGCTTCGTCGAGCAGGGACAGTTATCTGAATATTCCCCGGATCATCGCAGCAGCGGAAATCACGAACGCAGACGCAATCCATCCCGGATATGGATTTCTTGCCGAGAATGCTGGCTTTGCAGATATCTGTGCGTCCACAGGAATTATCTTCATTGGACCGAAGCCCGACACGATCGCGGCAATGGGAGACAAGGCCCTGGCGAAATCCACGATGCAGAAAGCCGGTGTTCCTGTTATTCCTGGCAGCGAGGGTGTCGTCAAGGACTCTAATGCCGCATCGGACATCGCCCGTTCCATCCGATACCCGGTTGTACTGAAGGCGGTTGCGGGTGGCGGCGGGCGCGGTATGCGGATTGTCCGGGGGGCCAAGGAACTCGAGAAACTTTTTCTAGCGGCGCAACGAGAAGCTGATGCTTCCTTTGGTAATCCCGACCTGTACGTCGAAAAGTACTTCGAACAAGCCCGCCATATTGAGATGCAGGTGGTCGGCGACCAGTACGGCAAAGTCCTCCACATGGGTGAGCGCGACTGCTCAATCCAGCGGCGGCATCAGAAGCTGATTGAGGAGTCTCCGTCGCCGATCGTGAGTGAGGAGATCCGTGAAGCGATGGGCGCGGCTGCGGTGAAAGGAGCAATGAGCGTGAACTATGAGGGTGCGGGCACGGTGGAGTTTCTGGTCGACAATAACAAGAAGTTCCATTTCATGGAGATGAATACTCGGATTCAGGTGGAACATCCAGTCACCGAAGAAGTGACCGGTCGCGACCTCGTCAAACTGCAGATTCGGCTGGCTGCAGGCGAGCGGCTGGACATCAGGAAGGTAAAACCGGCCGGTAGCGCAATCGAGTGTCGCATTAACGCGGAAGATCCGTACCATGACTTCCGTCCCTCGCCGGGCAAGATCACCGGTTTTCACATGCCAGGCGGTTTCGGGGTGCGCACGGACACGCACTGCTACGCAGGCTACGAGATACCGCCATACTACGATTCCCTCATTGCAAAGCTGATCGTGTACGGGCACACCCGAGAAAGTGCCATCGATAAAATGATCAGCGCCCTCGACGAATTTGTCATAGAAGGAGTGCACACGACGATTCCCTTCCATCTCAAGGTCATCCAGGACGAAAACTTCCGGAAGGGGACGTTTGACACAACCTTCGTGGACCGTTTCGATTTCAAGGATTGATGACAACGCTCGCATAGGTAAGGCCCGCGGTGCTCGCTGTTTAAGAATGAAACCACACCCCGACTGTGTCGGGGCAGGAAGGTCACAAAGGGGCACAGAGCGAAAGTGCTGAATAGAAATCTCGCATAGCTTCCAGCAATGGAACCCCGAATGAATTTCCCCGAAAACCTCCGTTACACGAAAGAGCACGAGTGGATCAGAATGGAAGGAGACGTCGGTATCATTGGAATCACTGACTATGCGCAGAGCGAATTGGGAGACGTCGTTTACCTAGAATTCCCAGCCGTGGGGACGAAGGTCGAACAGGGCAAATCGTTCGGTACCATCGAAGCAGTCAAAGCAGTCTCCGACTTGTACGCGCCAGTCTCTGGTAAGGTCCTGGAGGTGAATGGAGAACTCCACGACAAGCCGGAGCTCGTCAACCAGCACCCGTACGAAATTGGTTGGATGATCAAAGTGAAGGTCCAGCATCGGTCGCAGCTCGAAGTGCTGCTCGATGCGCCCGCGTACAAGAAACTCATCGGTCAGTAAAAAATTCGTTCTTCCTAAGGAATTCGGATGCCGTTCACATCGAACACGGACGCTGATCGAGCAGCCATGTTGAGGGCCATCGGCGTGAACAGTCTAGAGGAGCTTCTTCAAAACATTCCTCCAGAAATTCGCCTCAAGGATGGTCTTGACCTTCCGGAGGCCCTCTCCGAATTTGAGGTAGTCAAAGAACTCCGGGAGGTTTCCAGTCGAAACAAAAACGTCAACGATGTGATTTCGTTCGGCGGCGCGGGTGCGTACGACCATTTCGTACCGTCCGTCGTGGGGGCAGTCATCAATCGGTCCGAATTCTCCACACCCTACACTCCGTACCAAGCGGAAGTCAGTCAAGGGACACTCCAAGCGATCTACGAATACCAGACGATGATTTGCAACCTGACCGGCATGGACGCGGCGAATGCCTCGATATACGACGGAGGCAGTGCGTTGGCAGAGGCATGCCTCCTTGCTGCAGGACATACCGGCCGCAATGAGATCGTGATCGCCGGGAAAGTTCATCCGTATTATCTGGACGTCGTGAGGACATACTGTCAGGGACAGCAGTCTGCCCTGAAGCACACAGGACTTGCTGATGGTGTGGCGAACATCGACGATGTGCGGAATGCTGTGACATCAACCACGGCAGCCGTCGTCGTACAGCAGCCAAATTTCTACGGGTGCCTGGAGGACGTGTTTGAATTGGAAAAGATCGCACATCTGCGGGGAGCCCTGTATGTGGTGGTCGCGGATCCAATTTCGCTCGGAATCCTCGTGCCTCCTGGAGAGTACGGTGCCGACGTTGTGGTAGGGGAAGGTCAGGGACTCGGAATTGGTCTGAGTTTCGGGGGCCCGTATCTTGGCATTTTTGGTGTGAAGGACCATCTTCTTCGAAAAATGCCGGGTCGACTTTCTGGCATCACGACTGATAGAGAGGGCAACCGTGGGTTCGTTCTGACTGTTCAGACGCGTGAGCAGCACATCCGGCGCGAGAGGGCGACGTCGAACATTTGCACGAACGAGGGATTGATGATGCTCGCCGCGTGTGTGTACCTCTCGTTGATGGGAAAGCAGGGGATACAGGAAGTGGCTCAGCTCTGTCTGCAGAAAAGCCATTACCTCGCAGAGCGTCTCTCCGCTGTTCATGGTTTTCGTCTCAAATATCATCAACCATTCTTTAAGGAATTTGTGCTTGAAACAGCCCTCCGGCCGAACATTCTCGTCGAGAAGTTGCTCTCCTCTAACATTGTTGCTGGCATTGATCTGTCTCGTTTTGGGGAGGATGAATCAGGTCTCCTCATCGCCGTGACGGAGAAGCGGACCAAAGACGAGATGGATGAGTTCGTTAAGGCTGTCCAGGCGCTGTAGACCGCACGTTCTGGCCTCCTTGTTAGCCCACCATCTCTACCATTGGATGATGTCCGCCGATGAACCGCAGTTTAAAATGGCTCCACGCCCCTCAGCTATCCCACGTCGAGGATTTTGATTCTGCTCCTACCCTTTCAGTGATGTGAAACCTAGGCGTACGCTGTGTTCCCTAGCCGCCCACATTTCAGGAGACCGCCACTTAGAGGGCGGTCCTTCTTCGATCTGATTCGAAAACGATGAACAATGAAGTGTAGAACCATTTGGTGGAACTCTCACCCCGATCCCCTCTCCCGGTCGGGAGAGGGGTAACCTGACGAAATTTGGGTGGGGTGAGGGTCGTTGATGCATCGTGACCTCCGAATCGGAGTCTTCTGAATTGCTGATCAAGACGACGCAGAGACAATTCAAGTGATGTTCAGATTTCTCTGTGTCCTCTGTGTTCTCCGTGGTTATCTGTTTTACGGTGTTGAACGACAGATCTGCACGGCATGCGATGGCTGGTGCGAAGGCAGGCGGGGGATCACAGAGGGTATGATCATCATTCCATAATCAGTTCGGCAACGACACTGTAGGGATTCAAAACTTTGAACCCCTACAATGAAATCAATGTGGACATGTCGTTTCAGAATCTGCGGTATCGGCTGCTTGCGTGCACTATCTTTGTTGACAATCATTCGCCTTCTGTTTAAGTTTATTCTGGAGTTCACCGCCTGATCCTGGCACGGCGAGTGTGGGACGGCATATGACATTCTGATTTTTCTTGTCGCTTGTTTTTTTATTTCGAGTCTACCCAGACACTAAAAAATACTGCAGGTGAGGTGACGCGTATTGCGGACACATCACAACGATCTAGTCTGTTGCCGGTTGGATTAGTCTTCATGCGGCCAATTAACAATAATCGAAACGAGCTCACAAACGAAACATGATGCGGAGGGGCCTAATAGTCATCATCTTCACGCCTTGATTGAGCGCTGTTGCAGCACTCCATGGCTAGACAATCGGCTCGTGGGAAACGATAGCGGCAGAGGCCGTTGTATCGCGGCACAACGATGTCTATTTTGCCTCGCCGACGCTCGGTTGGGCCGGTAACGGGTGGGGGAGAGATCTAGAGGACGACGCACGGCGGCGCGACGAGGGAGAAGCGATTCGCACCAAGTCGTATGGTGGAGTGGTGCTGGATGATTTCGTTTCCGTCGCGTGCAGTCAGCTACGTGTCGCTTCAGCGCAACAGGTTGGAAGAAAAATCGTTCTCTAGCAGCTACTATTTCGTGCAAGGAATCTCTTCTGCAACCGAGCTCATCGGATGGATTGGAGAAAACAGCACTTTTCCGACGCACGGGAAAACCGACGGCAGGGATATATGGCGTCCGCACACTTTGGGTCGCTTGTCAATCGCTTTCAGTTCTTGAACGACACGCTCGGCTACGCGGTGGTTAAGACTGTGTACAAGTATTCGCGCACGCCGTCCGCTGCAGGTACATCGGTGGAGGTTCCGCTCTCTTTCGAACTTTATCAGAATTATCCCAATCCCTTTAGTCCTTTGACCACGATGCGATACGAGTCACCCCTCTCGAGCCCATGTCGTCCCGGAAGATCTTCCACATTCTCGTCGGGAAGGTGGCACCGCTGATCGATGAGGAGAAAGAAGCAGGGAGCTATGAGGTGACTTGGGATGCGGGTGGACTCCCCAGCGGCGTCTATATTCTATCGACCGCAGGCGAGGGATGCTTCTACGGGTTGAGCCCAAAGGTCTGTGGAGGCGAAGAGGTTGATCTGTTTGAAGTAGAAAAAGCATCATGCAACAACTTTCTCGAAATCTCACTTCAAAGGAGATGCCGCGATGATTCACCGATCGTTTTTCTCGATCTTTCTTTTGTTTGTGGTCTCTTGCGCACCGGGTGGACCTGACCGGTTCGAGCAGCTGTTTGAAGGCAAGCTGGAGATGATCGACCTGAACCATCCCGTCAATGCCCAGAGTCAATTCTTCTCTGCGTCGGAAGAATCACCCTTTACGGTTGACACAGTGATTGGGTACGCGCAGGGCTACTTCGCCCGTACCTTCTGTGTTCCTGAACATTTCAGCACTCACATCGATGCACCAAACCACTTTGAGCCCGAGCAACCAGCCGTGGATCTGATTCCACTGAGCCATCTGTTTGCGCCGGCGGTGAAAATCGACGTTTCGGAGAAGACGAAAAACGATGTTGACTACGAGCTAACTCCCGACGATATTGAGCAATGGGAAAGCGATCATGGGCGTATTCCCTTCGGCTCCATTGTGCTGCTCCGGACGGGCTGGGACAAGTACTGGAATGACGCAGCGAAGTATCGCGGTGTTGATGCAGAGGGGAAATTCCACTTTCCCGGATATTCGCGCGAGGCAGCGGAGTTGCTGGTGAACGAGCGCAAGGTGAAAGCCCTCGGCATCGACAACCTGAGCATCGATCGTGGTCCCTCAACCGATTTTGCATCCCATCATGTTCTAAACGTCGCCGGAGGGTACGCGTTGGAGAACCTCGCTCACTTGGCGGATGTACCTGCGATCGGCTCGTATACCATCGTCGCACCGATGAAGCTTGAAGGTGGATCGGGAGGACCTGTTCGAGTGCTCGTTGTGGTGCCGTAAGAGGATCAAGACCGCGGTTGATTCGTTCGCAAAGGCAGCTCTTCACACGGCATTCAAACACGGTGTACGGGTTGCTTGATCCACAGTCTGGTCACTCCGATCTCGCGCTGCCCATTCATCGTCATCAGTCAGCCGGATTGCACCCGCGCTTCCATCCGCTCATCCCGCCGAAAGTGTTGATTTCCATCACTTGTTTTTCAAGCGGAGTTTCGTATATTCAGCACATTCTCCCACACGAAGCGATGTTCGATGCGGCACTCTGAGCTGATCCTCGTCCTCGATTATGGCTCTCAGTATACACAGCTGATTGCGCGCCGGGTGCGTGAATGCGGGGTGTATTCGGAAATTCATTCCTTTGATATCCCACTCGATAGAATCCGGGCTTTGAACCCCACTGGCATCATCCTCTCCGGCGGACCTTCGAGCGTATACGAGCAAGGTGCACCCTTCTCTGACCCTTCAGTATTTCAAACCGGTGCGCCCATCTTAGGTATCTGCTACGGACTTCAGCTCATCGCGCATCAACTAGGAGGAGAAGTGGACAGGTCGGCGCGGCGAGAATACGGCAAGGCTGTGCTGATTGTGGACGACCGGTCCGACCTGTTCTCCGGTTTCGACGGTCGAACGAGTGTCTGGATGAGCCACGGTGACGCATTGACAAAACTTCCTCCCGGGTTTGAGCCGATCGCGCACACGGAAAGTTCCCCCATTTGTGCCATACGGAACGCTTCGACGAAAATCTACGGTGTCCAGTTCCATCCCGAAGTCATCCATACCGCCCGCGGCAGGGACATGTTGCGGAATTTCCTCTTTACGATCTGCCGCTGCAAAGGGGACTGGAACCCAACATCGTTAATCGAACGGTCGGTTCAAGAAATTCGCCAGATGGTCGGGCGGGAGCGCGTGATTTGCGCACTCAGCGGTGGTGTCGATTCATCCGTGACTGCTTCGCTCCTCCACAGGGCAATCGGGGAGAGACTCGTCTGCGTTCATATCAACAACGGATTGATGCGCAAGGGAGAGAGCGAATCTGTTTTCCGCACGTTTCGTGACAACTTCCATTTCAACCTTCGTTACGTCGATTTGGCGGAGACGTTTCTTGCCCGACTCGCGAAGGTTCCTGATCCGGAAGACAAACGACGGATCATCGGGGAAACGTTCGTCGAAGTGTTCGAACAGGAAGCGAAGAAGATGGGAGAGGTTCAATTTCTCGCTCAGGGGACGTTGTACCCTGACGTCATCGAGTCGACTTCGTTCAAAGGGCCGTCCACAACGATTAAGACGCATCACAACGTCGGTGGCTTGCCTGAGAAAATGAATTTGAAGCTTGTCGAGCCGTTTCGCGAGTGTTTCAAGGACGAAGTACGGGAGATCGGCCGACAGCTCGGACTTCCTGAGGAGTTCATCGGCCGACATCCGTTTCCGGGGCCTGGACTGGCCGTGCGGGTTCTCGGCGAGGTCACACGGGAGAAGCTCGCGATCGTTCGAGAGGCGGACGACATTTTTATTAGGGAACTCCGAAAATCCGGACTGTATGAGGACGTCTGGCAGGCGTTTGCTGTGCTACTGCCGATTCGCTCGGTCGGCGTGATGGGGGACCAGCGTACGTACGAGTTTACCGTGGCGCTCCGTGCAGTGACGAGCGTGGACGGGATGACGGCTGATTGGGCGCGATTGCCGCACGATTTCCTTGCGAGCGTTTCCAACCGGATCATCAACGAGATCCGGGGAGTGAACCGCGTCGTGTACGATGTGAGTTCCAAACCGCCCTCGACGATCGAGTGGGAATGATACAGATAGAAAAACAAACAAGGTGTTCGCTTCGTTCGACAAACAGCTGCGGATCCTTCGGAAGGAAGGGCTACAAGATGTAGGAGTACTCAGTTTGTTCCGAATGATTGGGGGTTACCTTAAGCCTGTAGCAGAATTCACCAAGCGCTGCGATGCTCGGGAGGAAACGAACTATCGCGCTAGGGGATAAGTTCGAGGAATTCTCTTATAGCGAACCCCAAAAAGGTCCACGCTGCGACTCTACTGCGTTATCCCCTGGATCTCTTTCTCCACATTGGAGACGGGGAACGGGGATGAAGCCCAAGGTGCCTCCCTACATCGTCGAACGCTGTCGGCAATTCCGTAGACACCCGATCGCGACAGAAGAGGGATTGTGGCAAAGGTTCAGAAGAATATCGATGCGGTGTTCGAGAGAATTCTCAAGGCCTCTAAGTCCTCTTGTGACCTGCCCTACTCCATTCGCCAGAGGGGCACCCATGGGGTCAGGCCTAGGTGAGAATGCGAATGAAGATAGCGTGAAACTCTTGATTGTTAACTCTAAAACGGGAAGTGTTCATCGTGGAACGACTGATTTTCTCCTGGATAGAGAATGATTGAACTGAGACATCTCACGAAGAAATTCGGTTCCTTCACCGCGGTGGATAATCTTTGCCTACGGGTTGAAACCGGGGAGTACTACGGGTTTCTCGGTCCGAACGGGGCGGGGAAGACGACGACGATCAAGATGATGACCGGCCTCTTCGCCCCGACGGCAGGCGAGGTTTATATTAATGGTTACAGCGTCCAGAAGGACCCCCTCCAAGCGAAGTATAGTTTCGGCTACATACCAGATCAGCCGTTTCTCTACGAAAAACTTACCGGTCGAGAGTTTCTCTACTTCATCGGCGGCTTGTTCAAGATGGACAAAACCACGATTGGATCGAGGATTGAAAAGCTCATCGACCATTTCGAAATCGGGGGCTGGATCGACAAACGCATTGAAGATTATTCACAGGGGATGTGCCAACGGATCACGATCGCCGCTGCCGTACTTCATGATCCGAAGGTCGTGATCGTCGACGAACCGATGATCGGTCTCGACCCTCGCAGCGCACGGATTGTGAAGGATACGCTGAAGAAATTTACCGCAGACGGGAATACCGTGTTTATGTCGACCCACAGCCTTCCGGTAGCGGAGGAACTGTGCGACCGGATCGGGATCATCAAGGACGGTCGACTGATTTTCGAAGATACGAGTGCGAGTCTCCAATCCTACAAGGAAAAGTTCGACGGTAAGTTTGAATCGGTGTTTCTCGAACTGACAAAATAGGATTTCATGCACGAACTTGCGCTGATCCTGAATACGAAGGCGCAGAGCTTTTTCAAGGTCACCCTTGACTATCGTCTCCAATCGCTCGTCAAGAATGTTGCATCCTTCCTGATCTTTGTGGGATTTGCTGTTGGAGCGTTCTTCTTTGCTCGGTCCGTGACTGCGTACATGCTCGGCGAGGCGAAGATCGGTCTCTTCCTCTTCCACCGCTTTATTTCGATGTTGCTGTTTGTGTTCTTCGTTTCCATCAACCTGGGGAACATGATCGTCTGCTACGCGACCTTGTACAAATCGAAAGAAGTTCAATTCCTTCTCACCCAACCAATCTCATACGCGAAAATTTTCATCGTCAAGTTTCTGGACAACTTTTTCTACAGTTCCACGACCTTATTACTCGTGGGCGTTGCGGTGCTGCTGGGGTACGGTTCCTCCTTTCATATGCCGTGGACTTTGTATCTCTTTCTGATGTTTTTTGTGATGTTACCCTTTATGCTGATCGCAGCGCTTCTCGGGGCAATCGCCCTGATGCTGCTGCTCGAGCTGGGGGCGAAAATCAACTTCAAACGTCTCGTCCTGGGGCTCGTCGCTCTCTATCTGGGGTCCGTGTACGCGTATTTCAAGATGACGGCTCCGCTGGACCTTGTCGCGGAAGTCATGAAGTACTATCCGGACGTCAACCGCTATTTTGGGAACCTCGACCCGCCGGTGGTCGCATATCTGCCAAATCATTGGGTCGCGGAAATCCTCTTATGGCTGCAATTCGGCGACTTTTCCCGCGTGGTGCCTTACTTTGCGCTGCTGATTCTCACTTGC
>JBHHZW010000030.1:0-12382 GCA_046758305.1 Bacteroidota bacterium
CCCCGAGCGCTGTTCGGATGAGGTCCTCGGCTATACTGATGGGAAGAAGATTTTTCAGTCATTGATCGAGAGCTTTCTGAACGATTGACAGCGATGGAATCGGCGTGGTAAACACATGAATAATGGAGGAGAATGATCATGCCAAATCTCGGAGTGTCGGAAATCGTTTTGATCCTTCTGGTCGTCCTTATATTCTTTGGCGCGAAGAAGATTCCAGAGCTTGCTCAAGGACTCGGGAAAGGCTTGCGTGAATTCCGAAAAGCTACACGTGAAGTCCAGGAAGACATCGAGAACGAGGCGAGAAAACTGGACGACAATCATGCAAAGCGGGACTCCTCGCCGAAGCCAAAATCGTAGACGGACAGGAGAAGGTGTTGAGGCAGTACAAGACGTTTGACGTTCTCCGACAGGAGATCGCATCGGGAGCGGCCACCTGCGAGAAAATCACCGAATACTATTTGCGAAGAATTCAGGAAGGAAAGCAGCTGAACGCTTTCCTTTCTGTTTATACGGAGAAAGCGTTGAAGCAGGCTCGCCGCGTGGACAAGAACCTCCAAGAGGGCCGGGCCGGACAGCTGGCAGGGATGGTCGTTGCAATCAAAGATCAAATTTGCATCAAAGAGGAAACAGTCACCTGTTCTTCGAAGATACTCGGGAATTTCGTCTCGATCTACGATGCGACAGTGATCGAACGACTACAGTTGGCCGATGCGATTGTCATTGGAAAAACAAACATGGACGAGTTCGGGATGGGCTCGTCGACGGAAAACTCTGCGTTCCTTGTGACTAAGAATCCCATCGATCAATCTCGGGTTCCAGGTGGTTCAAGTGGGGGTTCAGCTGTTGCAGTTGCGGCTGATATGTGCACGGCAGCGCTCGGCGAGGACACCGGCGGTTCGATTCGGCAGCCAGCCGCCCTCTGTGGCATTGTGGGTTTGAAGCCAACTTACGGTCGTGTCTCCCGCTACGGACTCGTTGCCTACGCCTCGTCCTTCGACACAATCGGCCCATTTGCCCACTCCGTACGCGACTGCGCACGGGTGCTGCGGGTGATCAGCGGACACGACGAACGAGATTCGACCTCGGTGGACGTTCCGGTACCGGATTACGTCACTTCGATGACGAAGGATGTCCGTGGAATGAGAGTCGGAGTCCCTTCTGAATTCTTCGGAGAGGGACTGGACGACGAGGTTCGAGTTGCGGTCGAACGGAAAATCGATGTTCTGAAACAGAATGGGGTGATCGTTGAGGCTATTTCCCTGCCCCATACGCCATACCACATCGCGACGTACTACATCCTGACAACAGCTGAGGCATCTTCCAACTTGGCGCGGTACGACGGAGCCCGATATGGATATCGAGCGAAAGGGGCAAACGACCTGTTTGACACTTACGTGCGTTCTCGTAGCGAGGGTTTCGGTCCAGAAGTGAAGAGGCGAATTATGCTGGGCACGTATGTCCTCTCTGCAGGATACTATGAAGCATACTATCGAAAAGCCCAGAAGGTGCGACGCTTGATCAAAGAGGACTTCCAGGCGGCGTTCAAAAGCGTTGATTGTGTCATCACTCCAACGGCGCCGACGACTGCCTTTCGGATTGGCGAAAAAGTCGACGACCCTCTCCAGATGTACCTCTCGGACATCTTTGTCACGTGCGCAAACCTCGCGGGCATCCCTGGGATCAGCGTCTCGTGCGGTAACGACTCTCATGGGTTGCCCGTCGGCCTTCAGATCTTGGGCAAGGAGTTTGACGAGGCGACGATCATGAAACTTGCGGACTTTCTCGAATCCACCAACTAAGCTCGAAATGAAGCGAACCCTCGCAGTATAGGGCAGGTGTCCGATGGCATGAGCATACTGGTCGATAAAAACACCCGACTGATTGTTCAGGGCATCACTGGAGGGGAAGGCAGCTTTCACACCCGGCAGATGATCGAATACGCTACGAACGTCGTCGGAGGGGTGACCCCCGGAAAGGGCGGGACACTCCACGAAGGCGTTCCCGTTTTCAACTCAGTCGAAGATGCCTTCGGGGAAACTGGGGCGAATGCATCCTGCATATTTGTGCCGGCAGCATTTGCACTGGATGCGATCATTGAAGCCGTTAATGCCGGAATCAAGCTCATTGTCTGCATCACGGAGGGAATTCCGGCCCAGGATATGGTCACGGTGCGTGAATTCCTGGCCCACAGGCAAGCGCGCCTGATCGGTCCTAATTGTCCAGGCGTTATCTCACCCGGTAAAGCGAAAATCGGGATCATGCCGGGGTTCATACACAAACAAGGGAGAGTCGGTGTCATCTCCCGTAGCGGAACGCTCACCTACGAAGCTGTATGGCAGTTAACCGAGCGAGACATTGGACAATCCACCTGCATCGGTATCGGCGGCGACCCCATCGTCGGAACGACCTTTGTCGATGCTCTCAGCATCTTCAAAGACGACGACGAGACCGACGCCGTTGTCATCATCGGTGAGATTGGGGGTACCGCAGAGGAGGAGGCGGCAGCGTATGTGAAGAAAGGGTTCCTGAAGCCTGTCGTTGGGTTCATTGCTGGAAGCACAGCCCCGCCGGGTCGACGCATGGGCCACGCTGGCGCGATCATCTCCGGCGGAAAAGGGACAGCGCGGGAGAAAATGGATGCTCTGCGCGATGCGGGAATCTACGTTGTCGATAATCCTGCACTCATCGGCGAGACAGTCCACTTCGTGATAGGAGACTCTGAGAGGGGAAAAATTTGGAGCCAAGTGCCCGCGATTCCGAACACGACAAAGCCGATGAGACCTGCAAAGAAGACGGCTGTTTCCAGACCGATGAATCTCCAAAAAGGAACCTTTGGAAAAAAGTCTCGGTCGAAGGGAAAGGATAGGAAGAACAGGAGAAAATCTTGATGGATCATGATTGCGCGTGTCTGTAAGTTGCACTCAAAGCGAAGCCTGCCCGTCCCGCCCAAAGTGCGGGACGAGGTCTGACCCTCGCCTTTAGCTAGGCTCGAGCTCTTGTCGCGATGGAATCGGGACGGAGATGGCAGGATCGGACGATCGGCGCAATGATGGGTTGAAGATGGTTCCACGAATTCTACACGGAGGAGCAATTGCTAGAACGGACACTGGCCATTCTGAAACCTGATTGTCTACGAAAGAACCTCGCCGGTGACGTCATGGGAAGAATAGAAAAGGCTGGCTTCAAAATTGTTGCGATGAAAATCGTGAAGTTAACGCCCCAGGCAGCCCGCGAGTTCTATGCCGTGCACAAGGCTCGCTCGTTCTACGAAGATTTGGTACGGTTCATGAGCTCGGGAAGATGCATGCCGATCGCACTCGAAAAAGAAAACGCAGTTGAAGACTTTCGCGGATTCATCGGTGCGACCGATCCGAAAGAGGCCAAGGAAGGAACCATCCGAAAGCTCTTTGCTGATAGTATACAGGAAAACATTGTCCACGGTTCAGATTCTCTCGAGGTGGCACGTTCAGAAATAGCGTTTTTTTTCTCGGGGAAGGAACTGCTTGAGTCGGACTAACAATGCCAGGCAAACCCCGCCAAAAACGGGTCAAGAGCAACCCCGATTCTTCCGCATCGGGATTGGAATTGCCCTTTGTTTTTTCCTGCTTTTGATCTACGTGCATCTCCTTTCGCGCCCGAAAGTGAGGGTCGGCGCAGACATTCTTGTGGGGAAACATCTCGCGCTGTTGACGGGCAAAAAAGTCGGCGTCATAACGAATCAGACTGGAGTCCTTTCAAGCGGCCAACACTTCGTTGACGCTTTGCTCGAACATCGGATAAGCGTTGTTGCTCTGTTTGGTCCGGAGCACGGCATCCGGGGCGATGTGCCAGACGGCGTTTCCATTCGTGATGGGAAGGATGTGCGAACGGCGATTCCCGTCTATTCCCTGTACGGAGAAGTTCGCAAGCCGACTGCTGAAATGCTTCGCGGCGTCGATGCGCTGGTCTTTGACGTCCAGACTGTTGATGCACGATTCCATACGTTCATCAGCACGATGATGCTCGCGATGGAAGCGGCTGCGGAACATGGGATTGATTTCATCGTCCTGGACAGACCAAACCCAACCCGCGGTCTCGTTGCAGAAGGTCCTGTGCGGGAAGATTCGTTGCAATCTTTTATCTCACACCTACCGATTCCAATCACGAGCGGAATGACGATTGGAGAGCTCGCCAAAATGATCAATGAAGAGGGATGGCTCAACAGTGGAGAGAGAGTAAGCCTGACCGTCATACCGATGGAGGGCTGGAAACGCTCGATGTGGTATGACGAGACGGAACTGAAGTGGGTCCGGCCTTCCCCAAACATGAAATCGCTCCGGACGGCAATTGTGTATGCTGGCTCTGCTCTGATCGAAGGTATCGCCAACGTGTCGGAAGGACGAGGCACCGACAGACCGTTTGAGTACATTGGCGCGCCGTGGATCGATGGGCGCAAGCTAGCAGATGAATTGAACTCGCTCTCTCTTCCGGGCGTAACTTTTGAACCAATCGAGTTCACACCCGAGCGTGTGGAAGGTCGCAGTCCACCGGTGAAATACGAAGGGAATCGCTGTCATGGTGTGTCCATCCACGTGAACGACCGAGACTCCTTCTCTCCTGTTAGCATGGGTATCAACCTCTTGTATGCGCTGAAGAGGCAGTATGGAAGCCGGATTCAATGGCGTACGTGGCATCTGGACCGACTTGTGGGCTCGTCCAAAGTGCGTGAGCGGTTTGATGGAGGCGCGTCGCCAAGGGAGATAATGTCGTTGTGGGAAGAGGAAATTGAGGGATTTATGGGGATTCGGTCCAAATACTTGATTTATGATTAGGCGCGGTTAGGGCGTTGGTTGTGGGTGGTGGCTGTTGACTTTTGGGACCTTGCTGGTTATATTAAAAGCTTAGATTTATTGCTCATCAACGCACGTTTGCGATGCGCGATGCTGCCCTCACAAAGACCCTGCTTCGATATTTCTCCTATGTTGATGGCCTGATGCTGGTAGTGGGTGTTTCCGTTCTCGTTACGGGCATCCTGGTCGACGCCGTTGCGGCAAGGCTGCTAAGTGGAGTCATCGTTGCAGCAGCAGCGGTTTACCTTACGTTATCCATTCGAGCGAAGCTCACGCGACGTGAGGCTCGAGAGTTGAAGCACACAACGGACCTTCCTCCGAACTCCCCGAAGAAGAAAAGGTTGTTCTTCGACGATTTTCAGCCTGAGTCGAGCCCGAAGCTTGTTATGTCTGAAGAATCTGAAGAAGGAACAGAGGACCGCGGATCCGTGGCTCCGTCCGCTTCTCTCGGCACGGGGTTACATCCTCGCGGACAGCGTGTCGGATCTCCAGTGGCGACCGTAACAACTACTGGCGCGCGCGAATTCGAGTTTGCTGATTTCTTTGACATCAATTCGGAACTATTCAAAGGGGAGACGGAGCCGAGAACGGAATTTGATTTTCTCTTGAGCAAAGTATTGTTTGTGGTGAAGGAGGTTCTGTTCGCTCATACGGTAGCGTTCTTTTGGGCGAACCATGAGAAACAGAAAATGGTGCTCGAAGCGAAGGTCACTGACAGCCAGATGTTCATGGCGGGTCGGCGCTACGACATGGGTAGAGACATCGTGAGTCAGGTTGCGAAGACCGGAAAACCAGAAGTCATCAATCGAATAAACCCGTTGTCCGAGAAAGACATGGTTGCGTACTATTCGAACGTCGCCTTCGTTCGATCGTTCGTCGGCGTACCTGTGTTTTTCCTTGATACGACGGGCGGCAGGATTCCTGTAGCGGTTCTCGCGGTCGACAGCAAGGCTGAGGATGCATTTGGGCAGGAGACGGTTGCCCTTCTCGCGAATTTCACGAAGCTAATCTCTGCGCTCATTAAGAGCTACACCGACAAGTATGACCTGCTGTTGGATTCGGAGGTGCTAAATGCGGTCAGACGAATGCAACAGAAATTCGTGAGCGATCGTTCACCTAGATCGATCCTCAACGCTCTCATAGAGGAAACGTCTCGTTTGATAAGCGGCGATGTACTAAGTATTGTTCAGTACGACGATGAAAAACAGAGATGGATCGTCGCGAAGGTTTTAAACCGGGATCAGGAGAGGGTCATCGCCGAAGGGGAATCCGTAGACCTCCAGGGGAGTCTGGTCGGATCGGTGATCCGATCGAACAGCTATGAACTCGTGGACGATCTCCACTCGCGTGCTACAACTCTCTTCCATCCGGAAGAGAAGCAAGGAAGCGGTGGTTCCGTTGTTGCTCTCCCCATCAGTTCTCTGAACAAGTGTTATGGGGCATTGTGCGTGCTGAGCAGGGATAAGCACAATTATGCACATCGTGAAGTCCGACTGCTCTATCGTCTGGTTGACCCGGCGGCGGCTGCGTTGGAAATCCTTTCGCTGGGCGAGGTGATCAAGGAGCACATGGTGATCGACGAGCGGACGGGGTTGTTGAATCGTAAACATTTTCTCGAAGAAGTGGCAAAAGAACTTCAACGGTCGGACGATTTTGGGACAGACTGCTCCTTCGTGAACCTCGGTCTGGATGATCACGGAGAGTTAATCAATAGGTACGGTAGAGATGGGTTTGAGTCTATCGTCTACGCCATCGCTCACCTTATCCGAAGCGGTGTTCGTCCGTACGATGTGGTTGGCTTGCTCGATCGGCATCACGTCGGAGTGGTGCTCGTCAACACAACCGCCAACGATGCGTACATCTGGGCGGAGAAGATTCGAGAGTTGATCGCCAGCCAGATTCTCTCTGTGGGAGATCGGACGTTTTCCGTTACCATCAGTGTTGGCATTTGCGGCGCCACGGAAGGAATGACGGTCGAAGAATTTGTTGTCAACGCGACACAGGTGTTGAGAACCGTCACCGATAAAGGGGGAAACCTGGTCCGCGTGTATTAGAATCGTAGTATCGCATCGGAGAACAGAGGAGTTTATGGCGAAGGCAACTACCTTTGCAGAAAAAGCGGCAAAAGCAGCCGCAGAAAAAGGCATTAAGTGTCCGAAGTGCCGTACGACGTTGACGCCGATGCTGCTGGTCACTTCTGAGCGATCCCGGACGCCAGGAACTTGGAAGTTTAGTGAGCGGCGGGTCCAGGTTTGCAAGTGTAACGAAAAAGCAATCTACGGATAAAGCCATCCCGACCCTGTTGGGAGCAAAACCCACTGCGAAGGGTATGCTGCCTGTATTGAGTGCATCCTCTGTTGGGCATTGTCCTGCGCGGCGGGACTCCAGCGACGCAATGGATCTTCAAACGAAGGAGTGACCATTGTTTCTCGGTAAGGTCGTAGGCACGGTCTGGGCAACACGGAAGGATGAGAATCTCGTCGGGATGAAGTTCCAGATCATAAAGCATGTGAGTTTGGATTACCGGGTGAAGGACACATTCGTCGTAGCAGTGGACACAGTGCAGGCGGGCGTCGGCGACATTGTTCTCGTTGTTTCCGGAAGCTCGGCTCGACTGACCGAGTTGACGAAGAACAAACCCGTGGACGCTGTGATCATGGCTGTGGTGGACAAGCTTGATGTAGCGGACTAGCGCGATCTGGCGGCATAATACTCGGAGTCGCTGTGTACTTTGCGAAGGTTATCGGCACGATCTGGGCAACACGGAAAGATGAGAATCTGAAGACCTTCAAGCTTCAATTTCTTCAGCCGCTTAATGCGATGCGGGAAAGCGTGGGCGACCCTATCGTTGCTGTCGATACGGTGGGGGCGGGGCCTGGGGAGACGGTGTTTTACATTACAGCCCGGGAAGCCGTCATCCCGCTGCCGGTGCCGATGGCTCCGGTCGACGCATCGATCGTCGGGATCGTGGACAGAATTGATGCGGAGGGAGACAGGAGTCGTGCAGGAATATGAGAGTCTGGAGGAACGAAGGAAGACGGGGGAAAAAAGTGGAAGAAGGATCGGACTCAAAGAGTTTCTCCTGAAAGGGCGAACTTAGTGCGGTCCACATCCGTATAAGATTATGGCGAAGCCATGCCTTTCCCGAAGGGACGGACGAAGTCCCCACCTGCGAAGCGGTCCACTCACGAAGTGATGCCTTCGGCAGAAGTGGCGGCTTCGCTGCACTTCGTGAGAAGTGGCCTTCGGGGCTTCTCCGCGGCAGAATCCCTCGGATCGGCATAGACAAGACGCCGCGAAGGCCTGGATGGTTATCGCAGCATGATGGGCGCGCTCTTTGGTCGTAGTTGTAAGTTTTTGTTGTCTAGAGAATAAATGACGAGGAAGTGACTATGCTGAAGATCAGCAAGCAATACACGAATCGGGAGAGTCAGTCGCTCGACAAATACCTTCAGGAAATCGGGAAGGTCGAGCTCTTAACGCCCGAGGAGGAGATTGAGCTTGCTCGGAGGATCAAGAAAGGCGATCAGAAGTGCCTGGAAAAGCTGACGAAAGCCAACCTGCGGTTTGTGGTCAGCGTTGCCAAACAATATCAGAATCAAGGACTTTCGTTAGGTGACCTCATCAATGAGGGGAACCTCGGCTTGATCAAAGCCGCGAAGCGATTTGACGAAACGCGAGGGTTCAAGTTTATCTCGTACGCTGTGTGGTGGATTCGGCAGTCAATCTTGCAAGCGCTGGCCGAGCAGTCCCGCATCGTGCGGCTCCCGCTGAACCGCGTCGGTGCCCTTAACAAGATTGGCAAGAAGTTCAGCCAGTTGGAGCAAGAGTTCGAGCGCGAGCCTAGTGCAAGCGAGCTGGCGGAAGAGCTCGACATGTCGCTCTTCGAGGTTGCTGACACACTGAAGATTTCCGGCCGGCATCTGTCGATGGATGCTCCGTTTGCACAGGGAGAGGACAACCGCTTGCTCGATGTAATCCAGGATGAGCGTCAGCCGGCCCCGGACAACGAGCTGATGAAGGAATCTCTCAGCAAAGAGGTAGAACGGGCGCTGGGAACGTTGACGGATCGGGAGGCGGAAGTGATCCGCCTCTACTTCGGGCTTGGGCGTGAACATTCACTCACGCTGGAAGAAATTGGTGAACGATTCAAGTTGACGCGGGAGCGCGTCCGGCAGATCAAGGAGAAGGCAATTCGTCGGCTCCGACACGCGTCGAGAAGCAAAGCGTTGAGAGCCTATCTCGGCTAAACCTTCTAAGCCCCCCGCCGACAGGCGGGGGGCTTTGTCATATTTGGGAGACAGTGGACTGATGGGTACCAGGGAGGCCGCCCGTCGGATCTTGGTTTTGGTGTGGCTCGTTGCGACTGTCGTCGGCTGCGGGGGTCCCTCGGCGCGATTTGCCAGTCCTGAGACGAAACAAGACAAACAGCAGCGATCCGATCGCCCAAGGTTCAGCAGTAAGGAAAGTCAAGAAGAGCAGGCAGAGGACGACATCAAAGTTGATCTGCGTCGAGTCCGCGAGCGATATGCATCGCCCAGTGTATCTACGATCGAAAAGGATGCGGCCCCACCTGTCGGGGCTGGCCTCAATCGGAACGCGGTGATGGATGAGATTCTCTCTCACATCGGCACGCCGTACGCGTCCGTTGGCAACGAGCAGGGCCGTCTGGACTGCTCCGCATTTACCGCACTCGTGTACAAGAATTCGTTACGCCGACACCTTCCTCGCACGACGAAGGAACAGTTTAGAGTCGGGAAGAGTGTCCCAGGAACTTCTTTAAAGTTTGGCGACCTCGTGTTTTTCAATACTACTGGTGAGAACCCTTCCCACGTTGGGATGTACATCGGAGACGACCTGTTTGCCCACGCAAGCGTCACATGGGGCGTCACGATTTCATCGCTCCAGAGTTCGTACTTCCGGAACCGATATACCGGGGCGAGAAGGGTGATGTAGGACTTCTTTCTCCCCTCGTTCGATCATTTCGGACTCCACACTTGGTCTAAGAAGTTGTTTTTTTACTGACGCGAATGTATATTTCGTCCTTGATGATTCGAGAAGGTTCATCTGCTCAGGGACGCTACGAAATCTGAACCGAGAGACTGTGGTCGGAGGGAGAAGAGCACTTGTCCATACAGCCGATTTATACATACGGAGCAGACGTGCTTCGAAAAAAAGCGAAGCCGGTCACTGAGCTGACAAACCAGATCATCAAGCTCATCTATGACATGATGGAGACGATGCGGAACGCTGGTGGAATTGGCTTTGCAGCGAACCAGGTCGGCATGCTGGAGCGCGTGATTGTGGTCGATATTTCTGGCGTGCAGGAAGATGAGGGAGAAAACCTGCGACTGGTGAAGGACGAACCGAAGAAGCTGGTCCTCATCAACCCCGAAGTTCTTCATGCCACGGGAAATTGGACGATGGAAGAGGGCTGTCTCAGCATTCCGAATGTCCGGGACGAGGTGACGCGGCCGGAGAGGATTCGCCTGGGTTACAGGGATGCGAATTTTCAGAATGCAGTGCTGGAGTGCAGTGGCCTGCTCGGGCGTGTCATCCTTCACGAGATAGACCATATCGACGGTATTCTCTTCCTCGATCATCTCAGCAAGTCCGAATTGAAAAAGCACAAAGAGCAGCTCGATCGAATTCAGAGAGGGGAGATCGAAGTCGCCTATCCTATCGCGACAGCGGAGGCTGTCGACGGATGACTGGAGGGCAAGCCCAAAGTCGTCAGACCTCTAAGCCGAAGGTTGTCAGCCTGAGGCTTATGCCAGTCCGAAGGCCCGAAGGGATTCCTTCAGAAGACCCCTTCGGGGAGGCACATCCGCCTCTGGCGGAGATAAGGCTTCGGCTTAATGCGCCTCTGGCGCACTGGCGGAGATTAGCCTCACGCTCAATCATCCTCTGGCTCACCCGAACCCGCCGGGGATTCGGGGCAAGTGTTCAGCTTACCCTTTCCTTTTCTGAACAGGAGCATCGACGTTCCGGATGAACATCCTCTTCATGGGTACCCCCGAGTTCGCGCTTCCGAGTGTCAAGATTCTCTTGGAAAACCAGTACAACGTGGTCGGGGTTGTGACGGCGCCGGATAAGCCGCGTGGACGCGGGCAGGAGGTCATGCCGACGCCGGTGAAAGCGTTTGCCCGGGGACGAAACTTGAACGTACTCCAACCTGAATCATTGAAAGATTCAGCCTTCATCGAGAGTCTCCGCCGCCTTCGACCAGATCTCGCGGTAGTTGTTGCGTTTCGAATCCTTCCCCAAGAAGTGTTCACCCTACCGACCCATGGCTCAATCAATCTCCACGCCTCACTGCTCCCGCGGTATCGTGGCGCCGCACCGATTCAGTGGGCGATCATGAACGGCGAAAAGGAAACAGGCGTCACGACTTTTTTTCTCCAGGAGAAGGTCGACACCGGGAACATCATTCTGCAGGCTCGGACCCCGATCGGGGAAGATGAGACCGCCGGAGAAGTCCACGACCGGCTTTCTGAAATCGGCGCGGAGGTTGTCCTCCACACGGTCAGGTTAGTTGAACAGGGGAAAGCGAACCCGAAGTCTCAGGATGAGTCGCTTGCGAGCCCGGCACCAAAGATTCTCAAGGAGGATTGCAGAATCGTCTGGTCAAAGACTTCCCGAGAAGTACACAACTTCGTTCGTGGACTATCGCCGACACCGGGTGCGTACACGTCTCACGGCGGTAGGTTGATCAAGGTCTATAGAACCAAAGTGATCGAAGAGGAGAGAGGAGGTGAGGCGGGAACGATTGTGAAGCTCGATGGAGAGTTTTGGGTTGTAACAAGACAGGGAATTGTGTCCATCCTCGAGCTCCAGCAAGAGGGACGAAAGCGGTTGGGACTCGCTGAGTTTCTTCGGGGCTATCATCTCAGAGAAGGGGACCGGTTTGAATAAGACCAAAATGTTTGAAAGGCAATATGAACTAGGATATGGTTAGAGTGCTCTTTCTCTGTACCGCAAATTCGGCGCGCAGTCAGATGGCCGAAGGGATACTCCGCCATCTCGCGGGGGATCGATTCGAAATATTCAGTGCTGGTACTAATCCCTCGAAAGTTAATCCTCTTGCCATCAAAGCACTGGGCGAGCTGCACATCGACATCTCGGACCATACGTCAAAGTCTCTTGACCAGTTCCTCGGCCAGCCGTTCGATTACGTCATTACCGTCTGTGACGATGCAAAGGAGGAATGCCCGGTCTTCCACGGCGCGCGCCAGCAGCTACGCTGGAGCATCGATGACCCTGCTGATGCACGGGGCTCGGAGGAGCAACGACTCCAGGCGTTCCGACGAGCACGCGACGAGATTTACTCGCGAATGAAGTCCTTCCTCCTTGGTCGATAACATCTGCATCCCTCCATCTATTAACGCACAGTTGACTACGTATCAATTCAACGTTCTCTCACTAAAGTAGGAGTAGTGCGCATGAGAATTGCCATCCTAGTTCTTGTGCTCGTGTGCCTTCTTTGCTTGGGTGTTGGAATGGAGTTGCCCCGATATTTCGGACAAGGAGTTAGGTAACGGCATGGTGTAGCT
>JBHHZW010000031.1:0-12300 GCA_046758305.1 Bacteroidota bacterium
ACCACGGAGAATCTGCTCCACTGATACACGGCGAACGCCATAAGTGCTCACGTAAACCGGATTACCTTTTCCTTCATCACCTTCGCAGATGCCTCAACACGTCGACACTTCTGGCTTGGCTCGAAAGGCAACGAGGAACCCAGCGATCTGGGCAGCCGTCGCGCAACCGTCCATGATCCCCCTCGTCGCATCGTATCACATCCTGCAGCACATAGAACAAGATCTGCCAGCTTCTTCTTCCGTCAAAAGGGATTTTCTCCCCGTTTGCTGAACCCGACGGTCCGTTTCAGAGAAGCTTTTCCTTGAAACGTGCGTAGCGCTCTGCAAAAAGATTTCTTTCTGACGGTTCTGGATTTCCCATTTGCTCAAGTAGTTTCTGAACGTGTGTCACTCGATCCTCTGGCAATGGATGAGTCGAGAGGAATCGCTCAATCGTACCGGGTCGTGCGTTTCTCTCTTCCGATATCCTCTCAAAGAAAAACCGAATAGCTCCAGGGTAGTATTCCGTGTCATCGAGGTACTTCATCGAGTACTCATCTGCCTGGCTCTCGTCGGAGCGACTGTTCGCCAGAAAACCCAATCCAGTGAACAGGTTCGCTGCTATCTCGGCGAACTGTGATGGGTTTTGACCCAGGACAATCGAGATGAGCACGCTCACTCCGTAATATGCGGAAATGCGCCCCGTGGCGTGCCGAAGCTCCGCATGCGCGATTTCATGACCGAGTACGCCCGCGAGACTCGCTTCATTATCGAGAACCTTCATTAAGCCCGTGTATACATAAATATAACCCCCAGGTGTTGCAAATGCGTTGATCGTGCTGTCGTCATGAATAACCTCAAGCTGGTATGCATACACATCTCGTTTCTTTATATCCGGAGAACTCAGAACCTTTCGCACAATGCCTCTAACATACGCTTTCACCTCTGGGGCATCCCGGAGGATCGGATACTCCTGAGGGTTCTTGCGAATCTCCTGGTCCAACTCTCTGCCCAATTTTACGTCATCCGCATCGCTAAAAAGGTTAAACCCCAACCCCCCGGAGCAGGATAACGCGGTGACGCCGACTGACAGAGAAATTGTCAGGGACTTGAGAATTCTGACAAAGCGGGATCTGGCAACCATGGCAACGTTTGTGACAATCAATATTTCACTTCCTCCAGGAACAACCCTTTCGCCGGAGCAGACATCCCTCCTCCGTTTCGTCCCGTTTTTTCTAGGGCTTTAATGAAGTCATTAACCGTCAAGTACCCCCGTCCAACGTCGACCATAGTTCCCACCAAGGCTCGAACCATACCGCGCAAGAACCGATTGGCACGAATTTCGAAAGTCAATCGCGTTCCAGAGCCGAGCCACCGTGCCGACATGACCGTGACCCGAGTGTGATTCCTCTCGCGGTCCGCTTTACAAAATGTCTCGAACTCCCGCTCTCCGACTATCCGTCGACCCGCATCATTCATCGATTGCAGATCAAGGGTGTATTTCACATACCAAGTGATCCGCCGCTCCAGCGCCGTCCGAACTGTTGAGATGTAATACCGATACGTTCGCTCTTTGGCGTCATAGCGGGCATGAAAGTCAGGCCCCACATCATCGACTGCGTGAGCGATGATATCTTCGGGAAGTAACGAATTGAGCGCTCCGCGGAGGGAATTGGGATCGAGCGATCGAGAGGTATGAAAATTCGCAACCTGACCCCGCGCGTGAACACCGGCATCTGTCCGGCCTGCGCCGATCACGTTCACCTTTTCTCCAAGGATTTGCTGCAGTGTGGTTTCGAGGACGCCCTGCACACTACGGCCGTTCGGTTGAACCTGCCACCCCACAAAGTCGGTTCCGTCGTACTCGATCAGTAGCTTAACGTTGCGCATACGCTACAATTGAAAATTTTCATCAAAGACCCAATTGTAAACAAAAAGCCGAGAGTGAACCTGTTTCTCCTCGGCTTCGTCAACGATGTCAGTATGCTAGAAGGACTTCGTAACGGTCAACGCGAGACCGTCTTCGTGGCCGAGACCTCCGAGGACGGTCACTCGAACATCAAACGCCAGATCCCCATCAGCAGCACGATTGTGCGCGACAGTAAGGCGGGCAGCGTTCAATGCGCTTACAAGATGATTGACAATGACCGCTGCGATGACAAAGCGTGAATTGTTGAAGACCACGTCGCTCGAGACCCGAAGGTCACGGTACCGGACACGCGATCGATCATCATCCCAACGCCAGAAAAACCCTCCATTCGGGTCGTAGAGCTTCTGAATCTCCCGATCCCGTAGTTGCTTTTCGTTATACTCGAACACGTCCCGGAAATTGCCAATGTCGACATAAAACTGCCCTGACTTTCCCACTGCGTCGATTTGGGCATGGACCTTGGCGAAGTCGTGAGCATCATTTCGCACGAGTCCACCATACATACGGAACCCCGCATAGGTTATCCAGAGGGCCGATTCAGAAATCACCACGTATCGTCCGACATCGAACCGGTCTGCGTAGAGCTCACCCATCCCCGGAACGAGCAGAGACAACACGACCGCCTTCAACACCGACTTGCCCTCATGTGCTTCCCGGATCAATGATCGTTCGATACTTGATGTGGAATATCCGGAGAACAGTTCATGCTTGATGAAATTCCTGTCGGATTGGGTCTGCGCAAATGAAAATACTGCCAAGAGGAGAACGGTCCCCATCAGCAGGATCAGGCGGCCGATTCCCCGAGACGCATAATACCGATTCACGTGAGGACTTTCGATTGGGTTCACACTGCTTCTGCAGTTCGTATGGAAATTTGAGTCACGGACGGAGTCGTTACGGCCATGGAGGCTTGGCCCTGTCCGATAGTTTCCCCTAAGCAAATTTCTCCATCCACTGCGTATATCCTCACGGGCACGACCTGATTCACGAGAGCAAAATCGGTTTCGATCCCCACTCGCACGTAGTTCTCAGTCCATCCGAGCATTTTCCCTTGTTCAACACTTGCTTCAAACAGAACGGGCAGTGTACGTCCGACCATCATCTCATAGAACTGATGTTTCTTTTTCTTACTCAAGATCCGCAGCATCTTATTGCGGGTAAACCGAACTCGCGGTTCGACGACTCTAACGCAGTTCACCGCAGGTGTATTCGGCCGTTCGGAATAGCTGAAAACGTGAAGGTACGTCGCCGGTAACTCAAGCAGGAATTGGTAGGTCTCTTCAAAAAGATTGTCTGTTTCTCCAGGAAACCCGACGATGACATCGGCTCCAACGCCTGCCTCCGGACATTTCTTCTTGATTGTTTCGACAACCCTTCGATACTGAGCGGTGAGGTATCGCCGTCGCATTCTTTTCAACACATCATCACTTCCGCTCTGAAGGGGGATGTGAAAATGATTGCAGATTCTTTCCGATGAGATCAGCATTGTGATGAGCTCGTCGGTGAGCAGATTCGGTTCGATCGAGCTGATACGGATGCGCTCCAGGCCGTCGATCGAAACGAGAGCTTCCAACAGCGAAACCAGGTTGCTTCCGATTTTCCGGCCATAGTCTCCGATGTTGACTCCAGTCAGTACAATTTCCTTATATCCCTGGGCAACCAGGTCTCGCGCTTGCACGACGGTCTCGCCGATCGATTGGCTTCGGCTCCTTCCCCTTGCGAGGGGAATCGTACAGAATGAGCAGTTGAAATCGCAGCCGTCCTGCACCTTGAGGAATGCTCTGGTCCGATCACCGAAGCCGCCTGAAAACGCACGACCGAAATCGTTCACCGTATCGATGTCCGATGTGACAATTCGAGAGTACGTCTTTTTCTGAAATCCATCGACGTATCGGAACAGGTCAAATTTTTCCTTGGCACCGAGGACGAGCGACACACCCGGAATGGACGCCACCTCTTCCGGCTCGAGCTGCGCGTAACAGCCAACCACGATGACGTACGCATCGGGAGACTTCCGCAGTGCTCGGCGTATAACCTGGCGACATTCCCGGTCTGCCCGTTCGGTCACCGAGCACGTGTTGATGACGCACACATCGGCTCCATTATCCAGGTCGACGGATTGGAATCCGCGATCGAGGAATTGCTTGCCGACGGCCGCTGTTTCGGCATAGTTCAGCTTGCAGCCGAGTGTGTGAAAAGCGACGCGCTTCATAGGATCCTAAACGAAAAAGAGTTGTCCACGAACTACGACAACTCCTTTTCTTCCGTCAGGTGCTTTACGCTCAATCAACTCGAGGACTGGACGTTGAGTCGCGACGATTACTTCGACCCGTGAGTTTGTTCCTGCGGTTGAATCGTGGCTACCTCTTTCGGTTTCATCGCAGGAAGTTTATGCTTCGCGACATACTCGTCGACAACTTTTTGCTCCTTCCCACGCAGGCATTCGATGACCGAGAGCACGATTTTCTTCGCTTCCTTATCAAACTCGATGACGCTGAGGGGCAAGACGTCATTGGCCCGGAACGCTTCGGCGATGTTCTTGACGGGAGTTTGCGAAAGCTGTGAGATGGGAACGAACCCGTCGACACTCTCGGGCAGTTCCACAATCACACCCTTTTCTATGATGCGCACGATCTTTCCCTCTGTTTCAGTTCCCACCTTGTAGGCTTCAGAAAACGAATCCCACGGGTTATCGCGAATCTGCTTGTGACCCAGCGAAATCCGACGCTGCTCCACATCGATGCTGAGAATGACAACGTCGATTTGATCCCCTTTTTTCACGATTTCTCCCGGATGCCGGATCTTCTTTGTCCACGAGAGGTCAGAGATATGGACCAATCCATCAACCCCCTGCTCGAGCTCTATGAACGCACCGAAGTTTGTAAGATTCCGCACCGTACCAGTATGTTTGGAGCCAACCGGATACTTCTGTAGCAACGTCAGCCACGGATCCGGCTCCAGCTGTTTCATGCCGAGTGAGATTTTCTTGTTTTCTTTATCGAGGCTGAGGATGATGACGTCCACCATCTGACCCATGGACACAACCTGCGAGGGATGTTTGATGTGCTGTGTCCAGCTCATCTCCGAGATGTGGATGAGACCTTCGATTCCCTTCTCGATCTCGACGAACGCTCCATAGTCTGCCAAAGAAACCACCTTGCCGGTGACCTTCGAACGTACGGGATATTTCTCTTCAATGTTCTCCCAGGGGTGTGGCTGCAGCTGCTTCAGGCCGAGAGAGATGCGCTTTTTCTCGGTGTCGAAGTCGAGAACGACGACGTTCAGAGTCTGGTCGAGTTTGACGACTTCAGACGGATGGTTTACCCGTCCCCAGGAGACGTCGGTGATGTGCACCAGCCCAT
This sequence comes from Bacteroidota bacterium, assembly GCA_046758305.1. Taxonomy (GTDB): domain Bacteria; phylum Bacteroidota; class Ignavibacteria; order UBA10030; family JAZGDE01; genus JAZGDE01. The sequence continues at coordinate 5,272 of JBHHZW010000031.1, forward strand.
CTACGCCTCCAAGGTCGACGAACACGCCGAAGTCTGTGATGGCCTTGACCGTTCCCTCGAGAATCTGGCCCTTCTCCAGACTTTCGAGAATTGCACGACGCTGATCGGCAAGCTCCTCCTCAACGATAATCTTACGACTAACGACGACGTTCTCGGTCGGGTGATTAATCTTCACCACTTTGAAGTCCAGAATTCTCCCGATGTACGCATCGAAATCGCGCACAGGTTTCGCGTCAACCTGAGAACCCGGTAGGAATGCGTCCACGCCCATTAGGTCCACCACGAGACCGCCCTTGATCCTGCGAGTGATCCGACCTTGGAGAATATCTCCTGTTTCGTATGACTTGGTGATCTTCTCCCAGACGCGCATGAAATCTGCGCGTTTGCGCGAAAGCACGAGTCGACCATCTTTATCTTCAACGCTCTCAAGGAACACCTCCACTCCCTCTCCTACCTTCAGTTCCCCGGCGTTTGAAAACTCAGACCGCGGTATGATCCCCTCAGATTTGAAACCGATGTCTACGGATACCTCAGTGCTGGAGATCGCGACGATTCGACCCTTCACGATTTCCCCTTCGTTAATCTGTCCGAGTGTCTGCTCGTACACTTTCGCCAATTCCTTGAATTCGTCCTCGGAGTATTCTCGCTCCCCAATCGCTTCCACCGAACTCCCCGGAGACATCGTTCCGTTCTTAGACCGTTCTTCACCCACCCGTGGTTCCTCTGAGGGTGACTCACGGTCATATGGTACTTCAGTCGCTCCCTTCTGTTGTGGACCTTCCGTCATTCATCCTCCTCTTGTTGGAGAGAAACACCCTGGGATCAGGATTCTCTCTGTGAACAGTCCCGCGACGGATTCTTTAGAACGCCGTGGCCGCTGAACATGGGACTACTTCAATCAATTTGAAATGATGGATTGCGCCTTTCGCACGACGATTTCGACCTGTTGTTCGATCGTCAAGTTCGACGTGTCAACCTCGAACGCATCCTGCGCTCGCCTCAGTGGGCTTTCAGCCCGTGTTGAGTCTTTTGCATCACGTGCCCGCATTTCCTCGATCAACTTCTCGAGACCGACATCGAGTCCATGCTGTTTCAATTCTTCCTGCCGCCGTCGGGCCCTTGACACTGCGTCTGCAACCATGAAGACCTTCAGCTCAGCATTCGGAAAGACAACCGTCCCAATATCTCTGCCCTCGAGAACTACACCCCCTGCTTCCGCCATGCGACGCTGCTCGCGTACCATCGCCTCGCGGACCTCACGGATACTGCTCACCATGCTCACCGCTCTCGTGATCTCCGGAGTCCGGATCTTCTCCGTGATATCCCGACCGTCGAGGAGTACGACGACCCGGCCGGTTTCGCGCCTCAGCTCAATTCTCGTCGTATCTACTAGACGTTTGATCGCCCACACGTCATCGAGAGGCACCCTCTGCTCGATCACTTTGAGCGTCATCGCTCGATACATCGCCCCAGTGTCAATGTGTACATAACCCAATTGTTCCGCAACCAATCGAGCCGTTGTGCTTTTTCCTGAGGCTGCCGGTCCATCGACAGCAATGACGATGCGCTTCAAAGGGCTGTAGGGCGAGAAATCACCAAACACTAATATAACCAATCTCCACAAAACCCGCAATCAACTCTCCCGCACACCTCCATCACTCCTTGAGAAATTCCCCTTAACTGCTATATTGAAACCCACTATCCACTCACCCTATGCCACCCTATGCAAGAACTGACCGACGGCCAAATTTCCCCTGGAAGGGCTCAAGAGAACCAGCTTTCACCCGTCAAGAGGCATCCCATTATCGTCGTTCTCGAAAACGTCCGAAGTCTTTACAACGTCGGCTCCATCTTTCGGACTTCCGACGGAGCCTGCATCGAGAAGCTCTACCTTTGCGGGTTCACTTCGCATCCTCCCCGCTCACAGATCGAGAAGACGGCATTGGGCGCCACACGGACCGTGCCCTGGGAATACCGCAAACATCCAGTCCAACTCATCGCAGAAATCAAATCAAGGAACTTCACGATCTGCGTGCTCGAACGTACGACTGAAAGCGTCCCTTACTATTCGATTTCTCCAACCCAGTTTCCCCTCTGCCTCGTAGTTGGCAATGAGCTCGTGGGAGTTACCAAAAAGGTTATTGAACGAGCTGATACCGCTGTCGAGATTCCCATGTTTGGAACTAAACAATCCTTGAACGTCGCCGTTGCCTACGGTATTGCAGTGTTCGAATTCGTCCGGATCTTGCATCATGAGGAGAAACAGCCGTCCCTGGATCAGCCGTAGCCTAACGTGTAGAAGTCTTCTTTTTCCAACGTGTGGATGCGAATTACTCCAGCGCGCACCAGCTTCACGAAAATCCTCGACGCACGCCGCTCCGAGATGTTGACGAGCCTGCTGTATTCTTTGACCGTGATGCGCTCGTGCGCATCAAGATACTCGAGGAGCCTTCGCTCGTTGTGACCGATCGAGATGTTCAGCGGAGGTGCATCAGGACGCTCATCGCGCAAGATTCTCACGACCTCTCTGCTGGCAATGACAGTCTTATCCTTCACCCGAATGTACACGCGTGTGCTCTGTCCGTTTCCCTCATCTTCGTTGCCAAGAAACATGTGCGGCTTCTCTCCACTCTCACCGATCACCGCAACGATGACGTCCTTCCCGTCGAACGGTAGGATATGTATGACCGGTCGAATAGGCGGATCACAATAGTTGATCCCAGCAACATGAATCAGTTCCAACTCGGTCTTCTCACTTTCGACACCGATGATGGCTCCGTCATCCCCAACACCGAAAAGAATGTTTCCCCCTTTTGTGTTCGCAAATGCGATGAGAGCCTTCGCGATTTTCTCCGGTGAGGAGATCCGTCGCTTGAACTCGACCTGAAAACCCTCGCCCTGTTCGATCAGTTTCTCAACGTCATGATAGTCCATCTCAAGCCCTCCTCAGAAATTTCACTGACGACAAGCCAGCACGAGATGGTACGATCCTACCGACTCACGACTTGCGACTGTCGAGGAAGCTCTGCAGGATCAATGCTGAAGCGATCTCATCGACTTTCGCTTTCTTCTGCCGCTTCTTTTTCTTCACGCCCATCATGACCATGGTCTGCTGCGCTAACGTCGATGTATACTGCTCGTCCCACGCGACCACTTCAAGACCAGTCTTGCATCCCACCTTCTGAATGAACTGCTCAACTTCACGAGCCATCTGGCTGCGGTCACCACTGCGATGGTAGGGCATTCCGACGACGATGAGTCCTACGTCGTACCGTTTGATGAGAGATTGGAGGTCGCTGAGAAACTTCTCCGAATTCCTGAAGGTAGCTACACCTTGAGCAATGATCAGGAGAGGGTCGCTCACCGCCACGCCGATGCGCTGGGTTCCGTAGTCGATGCCAAGAATGCGCTTTGCCTCTGCGGTTCCGATTGCCGTCATGCGCCGTCGTCGTTCATCGGACTCTTGGTGATGGAGGATTCCGGCGAAAGAGCGGGTTCCTCTGTCGGTCCCCGCTCCAGGTGGGCGGGATCGATTGGCTGTTGGAGAAATTCCTTCAACAATCTACTCGGCTTGAAGTGCGTTTTTCGCCGCGGAGGGACGTAGATATGTTCCCCTGTTTTCGGATTCCGAGCTTTCGGTTTCGACTTTGTCATCTTAACTTCCAACACGCCGAAATCTCGAACCTCGATTCTCAATTCCGGATCCGCGCTCATCATGACCTGACGCAATGCCGTGAACACACTGTCCGTCCACTTCTCCGCAAGGTGCATTTTTTCACTCGTCACCTCTGCGACTTTCTTCGCGACATCTTTCTTTGTGTATGTCGGCATTCGTCGTTTATGTTGATCCATCTCTCCTTACTCCTTTTTCGTTCGAGTCCACGAAGCGCTCCACGTTGAGAACTCCCGTGACCGTTCTGATCTTTTCCATCAGCCCATTCAGGTGTTGTGTATTCTTCACGTAGAGAATGATCGTGCCGTCGAACATCCGGTCTTCGGAATCGATGTTCACGGCGCGTATGTTTGTGTTGTTGTACGACGAAATGACATTCGTGATATCATTCAGCATTCGTGGCCGATCCTCACCGGACACTCGCACTCCACCGAGAAACCCTGCTCCGTCCATCACAGGCCAGCTCACCTCGACGATACGATCCTCTTCAACCATCCGCAGCGACTCGATGTGCTTGCATTGCTTGCGATGAATTTTGATCCCTTCACCTGTCGTGACGAATCCGACGATTTCGTCGCCCGGTATCGGATTGCAGCACTTCGCGTACCGGTGCATGAAGTCATCGCGGTTCCCGAATACGAGGATCCCTCCGAGCGAATCACGCGCAGACCGGATAAAGTTGCTTAAGATGGTGGGCTCCTTCTTTGGCCACTCGACCGGGCCTGGCACTTTGCCCCTTTCCTTCAACCGCTCGACGACAGTGTCAACCTTAAGTTCCTCACGGGCAACGCGCAGGTAGAAGGTTTGCACGTTGTCGACTTTAATGCTGTGCACGAACCTGGCCAACTCATCTTCGTTCACGTGCAGCTTGTATTTCTTCAACTTCTTTTCCCATACTTCCTTACCTTTATCCACGAGCTTTCGCTTCTCCTCCTTCAACCATTTCCGAATGTGTGCCTTCGCCTTGTGAGTGATGACAAACTTTTCCCAGTCAGGACTCGGGGTTTGATTCTTCGAAGTGATGATTTCGATCTGATCACCGCTCCTGAGAATTGCGTTCAGGGACACCAGCCTACCGTTCACTTTCGCACCAATGCAGTGGAATCCGACCTTTGTATGGATCTCAAAGGCGAAATCGAGCGGCGTGGCCCCCTTCGGAAGAATCTTCAGGTCGCCCTTCGGTGTGAACACGTAAATCTCATCCTGGTAGAGGTTGAGCTTGAAACTTTCCATCAGCTGCTGCGCGGGGGCTTCTTCATCTGGACGGTCGAAGAGTTCACGAACCCAATTCACCCAGTTTTCCAGTTCTTCCTCGAGCGCCTCCCTGTTCTCCTTGTACTTCCAGTGAGCTGCCACGCCTTTTTCAGCAACCTCGTGCATTGCCCGCGTTCGGATCTGCACTTCGATCATCTTTCCCTCGGGTCCAACCAGGGTCGTGTGGATCGACCGGTATCCGTTCTTTTTCGGGACGGAGATGTAGTTCTTGAACCGTTCGGGGATGGGAAGGTAGATCTCCGTGATGATCCCGTACGCACCGAAGCAATCGTTGTTGTTCTCAGTATCGAGGATGATCCGTACCGCGAAGAGATCGTAGATTTCTTCCAGCGGCTTACCCCGATTGATCATCTTGTTATAAATGCTGAACAGATGCTTCGGCCGACCACTGATCTCGAACTTGAAACCCTGCTCCTTGAGCCGCTTCTCGATCGGCGCCACGAACTTCTTAATGAAATGTTCTCGTTCACGACGCTTGGCTCGGATTAAACGCGCTAGATGCTCATATTGTTTCGGTTGGAGGTACTTGAAGGCTAAGTCTTCGAGCTCCCACTTAATCTTCGCTAAGCCGAAGCGATGCGCAAACGGAGCGTAAATCTCCAGGGTTTCCTTTGCAAGTCGCTCTTGCTTGTCGGCAGACAGATACTCGAGGGTCCGCATGTTGTGAAGGCGGTCAGCAAACTTCACGAGCATGACGCGGATATCATTCACCATCGAGAGCAGAAGTTTACGGTAGTTCTCGGCCTGGGTGACTTCGTGACTGCGAAAGATATCTGTAATCTTCGTGACGCCATCGACAATGTCACCGACCGTGTCACCGAATTCTTCGCGGACGTCCTTAACCTCGTACTCGGTGTCTTCTGCGACGTCGTGGAGGAGGGCGCTTGCTACAGAGATGTCGTCGAGAGGGACCTCGTTGGCGACGATTTTGGCTACTTCGTACGGATGGTGAAAGTAGGGTTCCCCAGAAGCACGCATATCGTACTTGTGCGCGTCCAGGCTGAACTCGAAGGCCTTCCGGATGAGTTCCTCATCGACGGACTTGAGGTTTTCCCGGCATGCAACGAGCAGTTCACCGAGTTTCTTTTGAAGTTTTCCGTTTCCTGCTGTGGATACCATCAGCTTCTTGTCTCTCGATACCTCTGGACTAACTGTCTCCAGTCACCCAGGTCTCGATCAAACCCCTTAACTCTCGTTAAATCCTAGGCTTATCAACAACAAATATACAGCTTCGGAATTAATTGTCAAGCGTGGGCTCGGTTGCCCACCCGTACCGCTTCAACCACGAATGAACTCAGACTTTTCAATCTTAATCGGTTCCAAAGGTTCTATCACCGGCATCGCCGAGTCCGGGAAGAATGTAGCCTTTAGAGTTTAATCGTCGGTCCAACGCCGCTGCATAGATTTTCACGTCGCGGTGTCTTGAGGACACTTTCTTCACTCCCTCGGGAGCCGCAACGACACTGACTAAACGTATTCTCCGTCCCCCCTTTTCTTTGATAAAGGAGATCGCGGCAGTGGCACTTCCTCCCGTTGCGAGCATTGGGTCGAGAACAAGAATGAGGCTCCGCTTGAGATTTTTCGGGAAGTTTGAGTAATAATCGATCGGCTTCAGTGTTTCTTCATCCCGGTACAGTCCGATATGCCCAACCTTCGCTTCAGGAAGAAAATCGAGAAACCCTTCCGCCATCCCCAGTCCCGCACGCAAAACCGGTAGGAAGACGATGTCCTCGGAAAGCGAATGACCTGTCGTCTCTTCCAGCGGCGTATGGAGAACTCTCGGTTTGAGAGCCAGGTCTTTCGTCACCTCGAAAGCAATCAAAGAGCTGATCCGACGCAGGGTAGTCCGGAACTGACCACGCTCAGTCCTTCGGTCGCGCAGAGTTGAAAGATCTCGCCGAATGAGCGGATGGTCAACGATGACAAGATTTTTCATGCGGTGGCCCTTCGATTTAATCCGTGAATTGACGCTTCGATACATTTGCGGCTATGTGAATGGGGTCCCACAGCGGAGCAAACGGCGGCGCGTAAATCAGGTCCAGCTGAGCAACATCATCTGTGGTCAGTCGATGCTGGATGGC
>JBHHZW010000032.1:0-12289 GCA_046758305.1 Bacteroidota bacterium
TAACATGAGGAAGACGCTCGCATGCCCAACCCGAAACGAAGACATTCAAAGTCCCGCCGCGACAAGCGACGGACGCACTACAAGGCAACAGTCCCATCATACGCTGAATGTCCGAATTGCCACGAACCGAAACTCCTTCATCGGGCGTGCCCGAACTGTGGATATTACAACGGCCGATCCATCATTATCCCGAAAGAATCCTAAGTAAATCCCCGGACCCTTTACGGAGCGCTTCCACCCGATGAACGTTCGCGCCGTCCTGTTTTGCACAAAGCCGATGGGGCGATCTGAACGTAAGAATGTGTTTGAGCCGACCACAGGATAGATCGGTACCGAGAACTGCGAAGGAGAATGCAAGGTGCGTATACGAATTGCCGTCGACGCAATGGGCGGAGATTATGCCCCCCACAACGTCATCGTCGGTGCGCTCGATGCACTCCACGATACGGGAAATCGATTCGAGCTCATCTTAGTTGGCAATGAGCAGCGCATTCGGCAAGAGATTCACCAGATCAGACAGAATGATCTCGCTTATACCGTCGTCGATGCGCCAGAGACCATCGAGATGGCCGAGACCCCGACTTCAGCCCTGAAAGCCAAGAGGAAGTCTTCCATCGCTGTTGGGGTTCAACTCCAGAAAGAAGGGAAAGCGAACGCCTTTGTCAGCGCTGGAAATACTGGCGCCGTCATGTCGGCGTCCACGCTGATCCTCGGACGGATTCCCGGCGTCGCACGTCCGACGATCGGAGCATTCTTCCCGAGTGAAGGCGGCGCCTGCCTTCTCCTCGACGCCGGTGCGAACGTCGACTGTACTCCCCGCCACCTGTTGCAATTCGCGGCCATGGGAACCATCTACGCGCGATGTATGCTGAACTATCATAACCCGACAGTCGGTTTGCTGAGCATCGGGGAGGAAAGCACGAAGGGCAACGAAGGCACACTCAGGGCATTCAGACTTCTCTCAAACAGTAAACTCAATTTTATCGGTAACATTGAGGGGCGGGACATCCTGAAAGGCAAAGCGCAGGTCGTCGTGTGCGATGGGTTTGTCGGGAATATCGTCCTCAAGTTCGGCGAAAGCCTTCTGACGATGCTGAAAAAGCGGTTGCGCAACTACGCGACCAGAAACTTCCTCAGGAGAGCTTGGATCGCTCTTACGTACGGCACTATCAAGAAGATACTCAGGGACTTCGATTATCAAGTCTATGGTGGAGTTCCTTTCTTGGGCGTCAACGGCGTTTCGATCGTCGGTCACGGCGGCTCCACGCCAAAGGCATTCAAGAATATGATCCTGCGGGCGGAGGAAATGGTCAAGAAGAATATCCACAAAGAGATCGAGCATACCATCCGTGAGGTTTGATTGCCTTCATCCATATGTCTATCGATACTCGAAGGGAACCAATGAGCGGAAAACGGGCAACGATCACTGCGGTCGGACACTACGTCCCCGATAGAATACTTTCGAATTCTGAGTTGGAAAAAATGGTGGACACCTCCGACGAATGGATCAGGACGCGGACCGGTGTCCTTGAACGTCGAATTCTCGAGCGCGGAGCGACTTCTGACCTTTCCGTCAAAGCAGCAACACGAGTTCTCGAGCAGCGAGGGATCGGAGCCGAGGAGATCGACCTCATCATCGTTGCTACCGTAACACCGGACATGATGTTTCCCCCAACAGCGTGCATCGTCCAGGAAAAGATCGGAGCGAAGAGAGCGTGGGGCTTTGACCTTTCCGCGGCCTGCTCGGGATTTGTCTACGCACTGGTGACAGGGGCTCAGTTTGTTGAAAGCGGTACCCATCGCAAGGTCCTCGTTATCGGCGCGGATAAGATGAGTGTGATCACGGATTACACCGACCGGAACATCTGTGTTCTGTTTGGAGATGCTGGCGCCGCCGTGTTGCTCGAACCAACCGATGCTCCGGACCTGGGTATCCTCGACCACGTCCTCTACGCGGACGGATCCGGGGCACGCTACCTATATCAAAAGGCAGGTGGGAGCCTCCACCCGGCGACCCACGAGACGGTCGATCAGAAATGGCACTACCTTTACCAGGACGGAAAGGCCGTGTTCAAAATCGCTGTGATAGGCATGGCTGACGTTTCAGTGGAAATCATGCAGCGGAACAACCTCACCGCCGATACCGTAGACTGGCTTGTCCCGCACCAGGCGAACATGCGCATCATCGATGCATGTGCGGAGAGGATGGGACTCGACAGGTCGAAAGTCATGATCAATATCGATCGCTACGGCAACACAACGGCCGCGACCATCCCACTCTGCCTCTCAGAGTACTGGGAGTGCGGGAAACTGCGGAAGGGACAGACCGTCATCATGTCTACCTTTGGAGCAGGCTATACGTGGGGAGCGGTGTTAATGAAGTGGTCGTTCGATAACCCCAAGAAGCTCGATGTCGCTCCATGAGCAAAGTTGCATTCATCTTTCCCGGGCAAGGATCGCAGTATGTCGGCATGGGGAAAGACCTGTATGAACGGAGCGATATTGCCCGCTCGTTCTTTGAGAAAGCTGATTCGATTCTCGGATTTCCGTTGAGCTCGATTTGTTTTTCCGGTCCGGAGGAAGAGCTCAGACAAACCCGGAACACCCAGCCTGCCATTTTTCTCCACAGCATCGCTCTCGTCAACTTGCTGAAAAATCCACGCGCAGACATGACAACTGGCCATTCGCTGGGTGAATACACGGCATTGGTTTTCGCTGGTGCTCTCCGTTTTGAAGAGGGACTGCAACTTGTACGGCAGCGAGGAGAGCTGATGCAGCAAGCGGGTAGTCAGCAGCCAGGAACCATGGCTGCGGTGATCGGGCTGGAACGACAGACGATCGAGCAAATCTGTAGCCAGGCTAGTGAAGCAGGAGTCGTGAAGCCCGCGAATCTTAATGCTCCGGGGCAGGTCGTGATATCGGGGTCCATCCCGGGAGTTCGGAGAGCGATGAACCTGGCGCAAGCTCGCAAGGCCAAAATGGTCAAGGAGCTCGTCGTGAGCGGCGCCTTTCACTCTCCGCTCATGCAGAGCGCGCAGGAGGGCTTAAAGGACACTCTGAAAAAAAGCGATATCCGCGACGCCCGTATCCCGGTCTACTCCAACGTTAGCGCGAAGCCGATGCAGAAGGCTGCCGAGGTCAGGAGTTCGCTCCTCGAACAGCTAACAAGCCCCGTGCGGTGGGAGGAGTCCGTCAGAGCGATGGTGCAGGACGGCTCGAAAACGTTCGTGGAAATCGGACCGGGAAAAGTACTCCAGGGACTGATCCGACGCATGGGGAATCATGTCGATGTCATCGGTATCGATATGTGGGAGGACCTCTCCAAATTGTGAGAGGTTGTCAGCTGGCTCGTCCGATTGATTCGCACGGGTCGAGCGTGCGGCGAGACGGGCGAACTCTGTCGAGAACGCAGGTGTGAGACGACATCTATCAAATATCAAAGGGTTTACGATCGATCCCGTTCTGTTCGATGAAGGCTACCGAGACAATTGCGGACCCTCTCGCTGCACGGCACAGTGCTGCGCAGAGGGTGTGTATCTCTCTCAAGAAGAGCACCAGGCGATACTCACACACGTCGATCGGATCGCCAAAGAATTCGACGAGACGCAATCCCGTACCATTCAGAACTGGTTCGAGCCGACGCGAACCGACAAGGATTTTCCGGCTGGGATCTGCATCGGCACCCGAGTATACAACAACAAGTGTGTGTTTCTCGACAAGCAGTGCCTCTGTGTGTTGCAAAAGGTTAGGCCTGAGGGGCACGATCAGAAGTGGGGATTGAAGCCGTTCCATTGCAGAATTTATCCGATCACGGTCGAGCACGGTACGATTACCTACGATCGAACTGTCGCGGAGGAAACCGCCTGCTGTTCGATCGATTCACGTCACACAAAGCCGGTCGTGGAGGTCTGCCGGGAAGAGTTGACGCAGATCCTCGGAGAAGATGGGTACCGGGAGCTGCTCGAACACCCCAGGAATCGTCGGTGCCGCGTCCGGTCCTAGGATGAAGGAGTTTGATTGCGGACTTTGCAGGATAAGATCGCTGTTGTGACTGGGGGAACGCGCGGCATCGGAAGGGCAATTGCACTCGGGCTTGCCGATGTGGGTGCCCACGTCGTCCTCACGTACAAGAGCTCGAGGGATCTTGCCGAGCAGCTGGTCGAAGACATCAGGAAGAAAGGACGACGGTGCGCCGCGTATCAATCCGATGCGGCACGGTTGGAGGAGGCGCAAACGGCAATCGACAGGGTCATCGCAGAATTCAAGAGAATCGATATTTTAGTCAACAATGCTGGCATCACCCGAGATACGCTCCTGCTTCGAATGTCGGAACTGGATTGGGATCTTGTGCTTGACACGAACCTCAAGAGCGTCTTCAATTTTACGAAAGCTGTCTGCAAACACATGGTGAGGCAGCGCGCTGGCAAGGTCGTCAACATCAGTTCCGTCGCTGGCCTCGTGGGGAATGCAGGGCAGGCGAACTATGCTGCCTCCAAGGCAGGCATCATCGGATTTACGAAGTCTGTCGCCAAAGAGCTCGCCTCGCGTAATATCCAGGTGAACGTGATTGCGCCGGGGTTCGTCGAAACGGAGATGACGGAGAAGCTCAATCAAGCTCAGAAACAAGCGGTCCTCGACATGCTCCCGATGAAGCGGACGGCAAAGCCTGAGGAAATTGCAGCGGCTGTCAATTTTCTGGCATCAGCGGATTCGGACTACATCACGGGCCAGGTGCTCTGCGTCGACGGTGGTTTAGTTATGTAAAGGTATGACGCAGTCTCGATGTCGGACGACGAGGCGGTCCTGTCGCGAAGATCCCGAGCATCGGCACTTCAATCGTCGCCTTCACGTTCGTTACTTAGCAAGGAGGAACCACGCATGGCAGACATTCCGGCGAAAGTCAAGGAGATCATCGTCAACAAACTCGGCGTGGACGAAGCGCAGGTCACTCCGCAGGCTTCGTTTACCAACGATCTCGGAGCGGACTCCCTGGACACGGTGGAGCTCGTGATGGAATTCGAAAAAGCGTTCAACATCCAGATTCCCGATGAGGACGCTGAAAAGATCTCGACCGTGGGAGATGCCATTAGCTATCTTAAGTCGAAGACGTCATAGATTTTCCGGTCGCCGGAGTGTCTGTCTGAGAGTGCCATGGAGGGGAAGCTTGTGGCAGTCTCGGCTAGGACGCTGGAAGGAACGGAGGTTTGCACACACTTCGGGCGGGAAACGAGGGAACAATCCCGATTCGCTCCGCTCCGTCGAAAGAAGCACTCGTCTCGATTTGTGTAGTGAGAGGTCGGAGAGGAGTATCGGAACTCCATTTCATCTTGAAGGACGGAGGAGCATTGAACCGTGAATTCCAATAGACATCACCGCCGAGTCGTTGTGACCGGCATAGGCGCAATTACACCGATTGGACTGTCGGCAAAGGAGTTGTGGCAAGCATCCCTGGAGGGAAAGAGCGGCGTCGGCCCCATCTCATATTTCGACACCAGCTCCTACGACACGAAAATCGCGGCTGAGGTCAAGGGCTTTAACCCGCTCGAGTTTATGGATCGCAAGAGTGTCAACCGGACGGACTTGTTCACGCAGTATGCGATCGCAGCATCCGACATGGCTCTCAAAGATGCACGCATCGACATCGAGAAGCTTGATCGCAATCGGTGCGGTGTCGTCTTTGGGTCTGGAATCGGTGGAATGTGGACCTATCACAAGCAGCAGGAGACAGTCTACAACACGGGCGGACCCCATCGCATTAGCCCGTTTTTCGTAACGATGATGATTTCGGACATTGCCGCGGGCTACATTGCCATGCGGTACAAATTCAAAGGACCGAACTACGCAACGACATCCGCGTGTGCGACCTCCTCCCATTCCATCGCCGATGCCATGATGTTAATCGAGCGAGGAGATGCAGAACTGGTCGTCGCCGGTGGCGCGGAAGCAGCCATCTGTCCGATGGCGATCGGTGGATTCAACGCCATGAAAGCACTTTCGACCCGTAACGATGACCCCCAGAAGGCAAGTCGACCGTTCGACGCGAAGCGAGATGGATTCGTGGCAGGAGAGGGTGCAGGAGTTCTCATCCTGGAATCGCTCGAACATGCGATGAAGCGGGGAACGCCGATCTATGCAGAGCTGGCTGGCATTGGACTTACGGCAGATGCATATCACATCACGCAGCCGGCGCCCGGGGGGGAAGGCGCCGTTCGCTCAATGCAACTCTGCATTCAAGACGCGCGCCTTTCGCCGAGCGACGTCAGTTACATCAACGCACACGGAACATCAACGCCGTTCAACGACAAAGCCGAGACCGATGCAGTCAAAACGGTGTTTGGTGATCATGCATACAAATTGCACATCAGTTCGACGAAGTCGATGATCGGACACCTCCTTGGAGCGGCGGGAGGGGTCGAAGCGCTCATCACAGTGACGACGATCAAGAACAATGAAATCCCGCCCACGATCAACTACCAATTTCCGGACCCGGAGTGTGACCTAAACTACGTTCCGAACAAATCCATCAAGAAAGAGGTGAACGTGGCGCTCAGCAACACGTTTGGCTTTGGCGGTCACAATGCGTCCCTGCTCTTCAAGAAGTTTCAGGAAAATTAGCCATATTGTATGCGACTGCTGCAAAGGCTGTACCGGCGACTGCGTAACCCGTCACGGCCGACCTCGCCTGATATGCCGGTAGATTTTCCTCGACTAGAAGATCAGATCGGATACAGAATTCGCAACCGCAGCCACTTCTACCGAGCCCTCCTCCACCGTTCCTATTTGCAGTACTCACAAGCAAAGGATCTGAAATCGAACGAGCGGCTCGAATTCCTCGGCGATTCAATCCTGAATCTCGTGGTGGGTGAGTATCTCTACCATAATTTCCCCGATGCGACAGAGGGAGAATTGACGAAGATCCGCGCGCGACTCGTGAATCGTAAGGCGCTCGCCGTCTACGCCCGAGACTTCAATTTGTGGGATTTCATCCTGATGAGCTCCGGCACAGCACAAACTCTTGGAAAGGGATCCGATTCGATTCTCGCCGACGCGTATGAAGCAATCATCGCGGCGATTTATCTGGATGGAGGATACCAAGAGGCAGAACGATTCGTCGAACGACAGGTCCTTGCAGTAGTCGCGAAAGGTCTGCTGGATGCTGGTGACGAGAATTACAAGAGCACGCTGCTCGAATATTCCCAGGCCCGAGGTCTCGGTCTCCCTCGGTACAACCTGATCAAGGAGGAAGGTCCCGACCACGATCGAATCTTCACCGTCGAAGTCCTGGTAGGAAACAAGTCGCTCGGCATCGGCGTTGGAAAGAATAAGAAGGCTGCGGAGCAACACGCCGCTGCGCGCGCCCTGCAAAAAATTGGCATGACAGAATCATAACCGAAAGCCGATTATGCCCGAACCTCTCATGTTCGAAAAAAGTCGGCCCGGACGAAAAGGCTATTCACTCCCTGCCCTCGACGTCCCCGCGGAGGCTGACGACTCACTGCTTCCGAAGAAATTCCAGCGAAGGACACCGGCGACACTGCCTGAACTCAGCGAGAACGAAGTGGTTCGCCATTTCGTTAGAATTTCGACACTCAATTACCACGTCGACAAGGGCTTCTACCCGCTCGGCTCCTGTACCATGAAGTACAACCCAAAGGTAAACGAAGTCACAGCGGCGATGCCAGGGTTCCGAGACATCCACCCGCTGCAGCCGAATCAGTTGATCCAGGGTGCTTTGCAACTTATGTATGAGCTTTCAGGGTACCTGAAGGAAATCGTCGGCATGGACGCTGTCAGCCTTCACCCGGCGGCGGGCGCACAGGGGGAGCTCGCCAGTCTCCTCATCGTTCGAAAATACCATGAGAAACAGGGAAAAGCCCGGAAAACCATCCTCGTTCCGGACTCCGCCCACGGAACTAACCCTGCGAGCGTCACGATGGCCGGTTATCGATCTGTCACGATTCGGTCGAACGGTAGCGGTATGGTCGACCTTGAGGACTTGAAGCACCATCTCGATGAGGATGTGGCTGGTTTCATGCTGACGAACCCCAACACGCTCGGTATTTTCGAAAAGCAGATCCTAGAGGTCCAGAAACTTATTCATGGTGTCGGCGCATTGATGTACATGGACGGTGCTAACCTCAACGCACTGCTCGGAATCACGCGGCCGGGAGACATGGGATTCGACTGCGTCCACCTGAATCTGCACAAGACGTTCTCAACTCCACACGGCGGCGGCGGCCCGGGCGCTGGACCGATCGCGGTAAGCAAACGCCTCGAACCGTTCCTGCCTGTGCCCACGGTCGAACGGGTAGGAAGCTCGTATCTTCTAAATTATGACCGTCCCAGCTCGATCGGGAGTGTTCACTCCTTCTACGGTAACTTCGGGATGCACGTTCGCGCCTATACCTACATTCGACTGCACGGTACACGAGGGCTGCGTGAGGTGGGAGAGAACGCAATCCTCAATGCGAACTACCTCCTGAGCCGACTGAAAGACCACTTCGATCTCCCCTACAAGGAGATCCCAATGCACGAGTTCGTCCTCTCCGGCAAACGGCAGCGTGCCATGGGCGTCCGCGTGACGGATATCGCCAAGCGCCTTCTCGACTTCGGTGTGCATGCACCGACAATCTACTTCCCCTTGATCGTCCGCGAGGCCCTGATGATCGAGCCAACCGAAACCGAGACGAAGGAGACGCTCGACACGTTCGCTGATGTCCTCATTCAGATCAACGAAGAGATTAAGACGAATCCGGAGATTGTCCTCACAGCACCACATACCACACCCGTGAAACGACTCGACGAGGCCCGTGCGGCAAAACAGGTAAACGTCTGCTTCCGAGATTGACCTCACCATTATCATCCCCATAGGCCCCAGCCAGCACCATATCAGGTTCTTATTTCTGTCGTGAAGGCCAAGGCTTGCGCGGCGGCTAAAAAACGCCTATTTTAACTCAAAGGCATGGACTGCAAGTCATCGATATCGACCTGCGCCTCTGTCGCCTTGCTGATCCTCTCACTTGGCTTTCCGGCATCAGCGCAAGACAGTCCGGCAACGAATCCTCCCAACCAAGATCTTCTTCCAAACCTCTATGTCTACAACATCATCGTTCGGGGGAATGTAAAGACCGAAGAGTACGTCATCATGCGGGAAATGAAACTTCAGCCGGGTGACCTGATTGTGCCGGAAGACCTCGAATACGACGTCAACCGCATCTATAACCTCGGAATCTTCTCTCGCGTCGAGGTCTCGATCGAGCACATCGAGGACAGCCTCGCCACGATTTACTTGGATGTCGATGAGTCGCTGTCCATCATCCCGTTTCCGATCATCGGCATCAAGGACCGCGACTGGGATAAGCTCTACGTTGGAGCTGGGATACTCCACAACAATTTCCGCGGACGGAACGAAAAAATCGTAGCAGCCGTCGCCCTGGGCTATGATCCGTGGCTTACGGTTCGGTATAGAAATCCGTTGTTTGACGAAATAAATAACCTCTTTTTCACCGCAGAGATGAGTTTCTCACGCATCAGAAACAAAAGTCTGTACATAGGTATTTCCGAACAAAACTTTGACGAGCGGCATTTGAGCACCAACGTGACCATCGGCAAACGAATCGGTCATCATGCGTATCCATCGGTCATGTTCAGCTACCGCTACGTCAGAGTAGCGGAGCAAGGAGTTGGTCGTACTCTCTCGCCGCGCGGACGGGATGAGTTTCTCTCCGTCGGCGCCGGCTTCACGTACGATTCGCGCGACTTGCAGGAATATGCCACTCGAGGAACGTACGCAGCCCTTTCCATCACGCGGTATGGACTGGGAGAAAGTGTTGTCGATTATCACCGATTAAGATGGGACCTCAGAAAGTTTGTTCCGATACCGAGATTTCTGGATCTGACCCTTGCCGCCCGATCGTTCGGGACGCTGAGTGGGGACGGTCTCGTTCCGCCCTATGCACACGTCTATTTCGGTTACACGGAGCGGATCCGAGGGCACTTCTCGAAAATCTACGAAGGAGAGAATATTCTCGGCCTCTCGGCGGAAGTGCGCATTCCACTCCTGAAGCCTGAATACTTCACGGTGGATTTTATCCCCTTGCCTGCGCTCCGGATTTGGCGGTTCGGCATGAACCTTGCGGTGTTCACTGACGCAGGGAAAGTCTGGTTCCGTCCGCAGGACCTTAACCTCACCAACCTTATCAAGGGATACGGTATGGGTCTCCACTTCTCTCTGCCGTACGGCATCATCGTACGCTCAGAGTACGCATGGAACGAGCAGCAAGAAGGCGAATTCATCGTAGACCTAAAGGCCGCGTTCTGACGATGGATTATTTCTACACTCTTCCTGAGCTGATTTCCACCTCCACCCTCGTGGTCGCCGGTGACGAGTTCAAGCATCTCCATAAGGTTCTCAGGAAGAAAGCCGGCGACATGATATTCATTATGGACGGCATGGGGACTCGCTACGAGTGCGTCATTGAGCGCATCGATCGCATGCAAGCGGAATGTTCGATCATTCGATCGACTCGACCCGAGACCGAACCTGAGGTCGAGGTAACGCTCGCCGTAGCGCTCCTGCGTAATCCATCAAGGTTCGACTTTCTTGTGGAGAAGACTGTGGAGCTCGGAGTGAAGACGATTGTCCCGCTGAAAACGAAATACACGATCCCATCGGGGGCGAGACAACAACGGTGGACACAACTTGCGGTCGCGGCAATGAAGCAATCCGGTCGCGTCGTCTTACCCAAGATCGAATCGCTCACGACGTTTGACCAGGTTCTCCAGCGCGGCGCTGACATCAAGCTGATTGCCCACGAGAAGCTCGACACCGCACGCCGCTTAGCGGCTGTGCTCACCACTGAACAGACAGCGCAGTCGCTTTTGATCTTGATCGGGCCGGAAGGGGGAATAAGTGTAGAAGATGTGGACCTCGCCGCACACCAAAACTGCATACCGGTCTCCATGGGCCCTCGCCGACTCCGGACAGAAACTGCTGCCATCGTCTCTGTCGCCCTTTGTATTTTCCACCGTAGAGGAGATGCCATCTGATTCTGGCCTGTCCTGACACGACGCCGGAGAACTTGTTTTTCTGAGCAAAATTCCTGAAATTGGAACGATTTTGACGAACAGGATGGACCATACTGAGGAGGTATCTTCTTGAAAATTACGATCATAGGTGCTGGAGAAGTAGGGTTTCACCTGGCCAAAGTGCTCTCTCAAGAAGGGCACGATATTGTGGCCATTGATAAGGATGCGGAGAGGATCGAACGCGTGAATAAGCACTGTGACGTGATAGTGCTGGAAGGGAACAGCACCAGCCCGAGTCTTCTCAAGAAGGCGGGTGTAGAGGAGTCCGACATACTGATCGCCGTTACATCGTCCGACGAGACCAACCTTCTTACCTGTATGATGGCGCATCAGTTCGGAACGAAACGAACGTTGGCCCGCGTCAGCAATCCTGAATTCACTGCAGAAAACCCTCTCTTCTCTTTCAAGCGGTGTGGCATTCATCTGACCATTTACCCAGAAGGGATCGCGGCACAGGAGATTGTGCGGTTGATCGTGCGTTCCTCCGCGACCGATGTGCTCGAATTTGAAGAGGGAAAAGTCCAGCTCCTCGGAATTCGCCTTGATGCTCAAAGCCCAATTATTAATAAAAAGCTGAGCGAAGTTGTCCAAGAGTATGAAAATATCACGTTTCGCTCAGTAGCCATCACGCGCGGACCCCGAACGATCATCCCAACTGGGGATGATGTCTTCAAACGAGGGGATCAGGTTTATGTGATCTCGAAGATCGAGTACGTGCCCGAGATGCTGAGATTGGCGGGGAAGGAGGAAAAACCCATCCATGACATCATGATCCTTGGCGGCAGCAAGATCGGAAAACATGTGGCGCAGTTACTCGAAGAGGACATCAACATCAAACTCATCGAGTCCAACAAGGATAAGATTTATCGCCTTGCAGACGAGCTGAAAAAGACACTTGTCATCCACGGTGAAGGAAAGGACATCGATCTCCTTGTCCAAGAAGGCTTGATCGATATGGATGCCTTTATTGCAGCCACGAGCGACGAGGAGACCAACATCATCTCCTGTCTGATGGCGAAGCATCTCGGAGTTGATAAGACCATCGCCCTGATCGAAAATCAGGATTATCTTCCTCTTGCCGGGTCCATTGGTCTAGACAGCGCGGTCAACAAAAAAATTTCCGCGGCAAGCGCGATCCTCAAGTTCATCCGGAAAGGAGAGATCGTCTCCGTCGCTACCCTCCACGGCGCCGATGCTGAGG
>JBHHZW010000033.1:0-12031 GCA_046758305.1 Bacteroidota bacterium
ATGAAGGTAGCAGTTGTGTACAACCTGAAGAGGGAAGTACCGAGCCAGCAAGTTACGGTCGCGGACGAGTCCCCAGAGCCTCCGAGTCAAGCCGTCGACCAACAAGTCCTCACCCTCCAACACCACCGAACCACCTCCCAAGCCGTCCGGATCTCCCGAAGGAACGACCATTATGCCGAATGGGACACCCTGGAGACCATTACAGCAGTCAAAAAGGCGCTCCAGGAGCGTCACAACGTCACGTTGATCGAGGCGAACGACCGGGCTTTTCGAAAATTTCAGCAGCTTCAGCCGGACTTTGTCTTCAATATGGCTGAAGGGTTCCTTGGGCCCTCTCGGGAATCCCAGATTCCTGCCATCCTGGAGATGCTGGACTTACCGTACACGGGTTCCGATCCTCTCACCATGGGCATCTGTCTGGACAAGTCTCGTGCGAAGGAGATCCTCTCTTATCATGACATTCCAACACCTCCGTTTACGGTCCTGACCGACCTGACAGAGCTGGGCGCTGCCAGACTCTCTTTCCCGGTGGTGGTCAAACCACTACATGAGGGATCCAGCAAGGGCATCTACAGCACCTCGGTGGTCTACACAATGGAGGAGCTAACCGCGCAAGTTGCTTTGGTGCTCGATGTCTACGGTCAGCCTGCACTCGTCGAGAATTATCTTCCGGGTCGGGAGTTTACCATCGCTCTGCTCGGAAACGGTAAGGATCTCACGGTGCTGCCGATTGTCGAGATACGATTCGATTCCCTCCCGGAAGGGGTGAAGCGGGTCTACTCGTATGAGGCGAAGTGGATCTGGGACCAGTCGACAAACCCTCTGGATATCTTTGAATGTCCGGCAAAGCTCGATTCGGTCCTTCGGAAGAAAATCCAGCAGGTCTGCCGTCGAGCCTTCCGGGTGTTACGATGTCGTGATTGGTGTCGGATAGACGTCCGCCTGGACAAGTTCGGGGACCCACACATCCTTGAATTGAACCCGCTCCCTGGTATTCTCCCCAACCCCGAAGACAATTCCTGCTTTCCCAAGGCTGCTCGAGCGGCTGGCATGACATATGACGAGCTTGTTAACTCGGTCCTGGATATCGCAGCAAAAAGATGTGGGATGCTATGAGATACGTCTAATTGCCGTTATGACGATAACTTAGACGATGTTCCATCGGATAGGGGATATCATGCGCCGGAAGCTACTGATCGCGATCGTGTACAATGAGCCTACCGTCCAGACCCGGGAGGGGAGGAAATTTATCTCGGAAACAGGGGTGCTACAAGAGGGCACTAATAAGATGACCACGGCCACAGGCGAACAGGTCCTCGTCGATTTGTCCGAGGTTGGCGTGGTCGAGGCAATGGAGGATATCAGGGTTGCGCTCGTCTCTTTGGGTCACAAAGCGGTCATCTTCAACGTCGATGGCAATATCCACCGACTTGTTGACTTCCTCGAAGAGATGCAGCCGGACTTGGTCTTCAACCTCTGTGAGTCTCACGGCGCAGAGTCGATGGGGGAAATGTACATTGCTGGTCTCTATGAAGTGCTCGACATACCCTACACTGGTTCGCCACCGCTGACTCTCGGTATTGCCCTCAAGAAGGCTCGGGCCAAGGAAATCTTGGCGTACAACGGAATTCCCAGTCCAAAGTTTCGACTGTACAAGGCTTGGACACGGATCGCAGTCGACGAGTCAATGGAATTCCCGATGATCGTCAAACCCTCCCATGAGGATGCTTCCGTCGGGATCGATGACCAGTCGATCGTACAAAACATAACGGAACTCCGCCGACGGATTCGGCACATCATCGAGCAATACGACCAATCGGCTCTCGTCGAGGAATACATCCCCGGCCGAGAGCTGAACGTAGCGATCATCGGGAACAGTAAGCCGATCGTTCTCCCGATATCGGAGATCGACTTCTCGATGGTGCCGGAGAACTTGCACCGCATTGTATCCTACGAAGCAAAATGGGTCAAAGGGACTGCGATCTATGAAGCGACGCGCGGGATCTGTCCTGCTCCTCTTTCCTCTTCGGCGGAGGCAAGGGTGAAAGAGGTAGCGCTCAGGGCGTACCAAATTCTCGGGTGTCGCGATTATGCGCGAGTGGATATGCGGCTCGCCAAGGACAATAAGCTCTATCTGCTTGAAGTCAATCCGAATCCGGACCTTTCGGATGATGCCGGATTCGCGCGGTCAGCTCGGCGGTACGGATTCACATTTGCGGAAATGGTGGGGAAGATCGTTCAATTTGCGATTGAGAGGACGCCGTAAAGTATGAACAACGCGAGTTGGGAAATGAAACGATGCACGAACAGGGCTGAACTTTGTGGCCTTGGTTCTTTATAGATCGTTATGCCGATTCGTCCCACAGTTCCTGAAGACCGCGATGAGACCAAGAACATTTTACATCGCACGGAGACGTTCAGTGAGAGAGAGATTGAAATTGCCCTTGAGGTTTTCGACATCCACTTCGACGATCCTGAGGAAGACTACGAACTGTATACTTGCCTCGACAAGAGGAACAGGGTCCTCGGGTACGTTTGCATTGGTCCTACTCCGGTCACTGAGGGCACATGGGATATCTACTGGATAGCCATACGGCCGGACGCTCAGGGTAAAGGGGTAGGAAAACAGCTGGCGGACTTCCTCGAAGATCGAGTCCGGTCGGCGCGAGGCAGGCTGATCCTAGCGGAAACGTCATCGACCGAAACGTACGACAGGGCAAGGAGGTTTTACGTTAAGAATGGTTACCATGAACTCGCGACTATCCCAGATTATTACAGACCGGGTGATCACCTGATCATCTACGGTAAATGTCTCTAATTTCCCACCACACGAGGAGGATGGAGCGTACACGATGGAACTTTGGCAAGAGATGATGCGGCAGAGTATAGATAGTTCGAAAGACCTGGTCGAGCGTTTTGGGTTCGACAAGGACCTCGCAGGGCGGTTGAATAAGCTGTTCCACATTCGCATCAACCCATACTATCTGGGATTGATCCGTTACCCCGGAGACCCCATCTGGCTCCAGTGTATCCCAGATGGACGGGAGCTGGAAGAAGACGGCCTGGTTGAGGACCCCCTGGCGGAGGATGCACATAGCCCTGTCCCCAGCATCACCCATCGGTACCCGGACCGGGTCCTCTTCCTCGTCACAAGTCAATGCTCGATGTACTGCCGATTCTGTACACGGAAGCGAAAAGTCGGGGATTCTTCCAAGATCAACATGAAGTTCCTGCAGGATGGGATCGACTACATTAAAGCCCAACGGGAGGTTCGCGATGTTATCATGTCGGGCGGCGATCCCCTGATGCTGACTGATTACATGCTCGAGAAGGTTCTGAAAGCGTTGCGGGAGATTCCCCACGTTGAAATCATTCGTCTCGGGACGAAGATGCCGTGCGTTCTTCCACAGCGGGTCACGCCGAAGCTCTGTCGAATGTTGCGAAATTACCATCCAATTTACGTGAACACCCATTTCAATCACCCTTGGGAATGTACTCCGGAAGCCAAACGTGCCTGTGAGATGCTCGCGGACGCTGGCTGTCCGGTTGGCAACCAGGCAGTCCTTATGAAGGGTGTGAACGACAACCCTGAGGTAATGCTCGAGCTCATGCGGAAGCTCCTCGCCATGCGGGTGCGACCTTACTACATTTACCAGGCGGACGCCACGAAAGGAACGAATTATTTCCGGACGCCCGTTCGGGTTGGCCTCGAGATCATGGACAGACTGCGGGGACATACCTCTGGGCTTGCAGTTCCGCACTACGTGATCGACGCCCCCGGTGGTGGCGGGAAGATTCCTCTCCTTCCACAATACGTCCTCGGCCGCGCCGGGAACCAGATCATCCTTCGCAACTACAAGTATGACATTTACACGTATCCCGACGTCGAGGAAGAAAACGGTGTGGAAACAAAATCTGGTGAGCCGCTCTTTATGAGGAAAAAATCGAATCCGATAAAACCTCTGGAACCGGTGGAGGCAGAGTAGCGGCAGTTCTCATTGCTCTGAGTACAGCGAAGGGGCATCCTGCGTTACGGGATGCCCCTCCGGTTTACGTCTTGCTTCCGACTGGCCGTTTCTGTAGATTACACCATGCCTATGCGTATCGCTCGGGAAAAAATCGATGAAATTCGCGACGCAACGAACATCATCGAGATCATTTCACCGTATGTTCGATTGAGGAAACGCGGCAAGAACTACGTGGGCCTCTGTCCATTTCACAGTGAGAAGTCCCCTTCCTTCACCGTTAGCGCAGACCGACAACTCTATCATTGTTTCGGTTGCGGTGCCGGCGGAAACGTCTTCACGTTTGTCATGCAGCAGGAGAAGAGCTCTTTTGCAGAGGCGGTACGATTCCTCGCAGAACGCTCAGGGATAACGCTTCCACGACCGAATCAGTTCGGGGCTGCGGATGAGGCAGCCGCTACTGAACAGGATGCGCTGTATCAGGCAATGCGTAACGCAGGATTGTTTTATTACGATGCCCTCGTCAGTTCTCCCGAAGGGACACATGCCTTGGAGTATCTCCGCACCCGCGGCTTCAAAGACGAGATCATTCGAAAATTTGGGCTTGGATATTCTCCTGGCAGCTGGGATGCACTCATCAAGCACGCGGAGGCAAGTGGCATCAAAATCGAGCATCTCGAAAAGGCCGGCCTCGTCCGCCGGCGGGAAGATGGTTCGTACTACGACTATTTCCGCGGACGCTTGATGTTTCCGATCTTTTCTTCGTCGGGCCGTGTCATTGCTTTCGGTGCGCGCAAGCTCCGAGAAGATGACCCTCTTGGCAAATACATAAACTCCCCCGAAACACCCATCTTTGGGAAGAGCAACGTTCTCTACGGGCTTTTTCAGGCGAAGGAGGCAATTCGGGAAGCGGACAGTGCAATTCTCGTCGAGGGCTACGCTGATCTCATCTCGGTCTTCCAAGCAGGGGTGCAGAACGTCACCGCCTCGAGTGGTACGGCGTTGACGGAGGGACAAATTCACCTCCTCAGCCGATACACAAAGAATATTGCCCTGGTCTACGATGCTGATTCCGCTGGGTCGAGGGCCGCACTTCGGGGCGTAGATGTCATCCTCGAGAATAATCTCGATGTTCGCGTCGCCGAACTTCCGGTGGGGGAGGATCCAGACTCATTTGTCCAAAACAATGGTGGCGAGGCGTTCCGGAAACTCGTAGAGAACGCGGTGTCGTTCATCGATTTCAAAGCTCGTACGTGTCAGGCAGAAGGGAAGTTCTCCAGACCCGAGGGAAAAGCGGAAGCGGTCCGGTCGATCGTTCAATCGATTGCGAAGATCCCGGACGAGCTAAAGCGCAATTTTTACGTCAAGAGTGTGGCGGAAAAATACGACATCTACGAATCGATTCTCTTCCGGGAGTTAGAACGATTGACGAAGAATCTGGACCGGATAGAAATGAGAGGAGCAGCGCTTCAGCAGGTGCCCGTCATCGAAAAGCCGTTATACGATGCACCGCTGCGCACCGATATTCCGACGGCCGAACGCGACTTGCTCAAATTGATGCTCGAGCATGGCGGAGAAATGATGCGGTTTGTCTTTGAGCATGTGACCGTTGATGAGTTTCGCGACGAGCGTGTACGTTTTATCATTCAGCGAGTTTTCGATCACTACGAGCACGAAGGCACGTTTGAAGTGAACTCGCTCATCAATGAACTCGAGGATGAGTTCGCCAAGAGCATCGTCACGAATCTGGTCTTCACCAGATACGAACTGAGCAAGAACTGGAGTGCAATTGGAGTAGACATTCAGGAACCGGATCAATGGCAGATTGCAAACGCCGCGCTGGTAGCCTTTAAGAAGCGGGAAATCGATCGACGTATCGAGGACAATCAAAATGCCTTGCGAAATGCCGCTCAACAGGGGCGGGATGTTGTACCGTACCTGGAAATTCATCAACAACTGCTTCAGGAGCTAAGGGACCTCGAAACGGTGGGATTCCTGAAGCAGACAGATACCGACAGCCGCGGCGACCGTTCAGTGCCGTCTCGAGACATGACCTGAGGGTTCGCCGGCTTATCCTTCCTCACGGGTTTGGTTGATAAACGCATTCCTGAAATGTTTGAAGCCTTCATTACTTAGCGTATTTAGGACACTCCCCAGTTATGACTCAAGTTGACGGCTCGGCGGTTCTTGATAATTCCGAGCTGCTTGCTGCCGTGCCTGCACACCTCCGAGGTTTCCTGTGACTAGCGATCTTGGTTGCGATTCCATTCAAATTCCAGTATCTTGAGAACTACGCTTGAGCAGATCTTGCCTCTGAACTGCGTGTGGAGAAAACGCTTCGAAATATTCTGGTCGTCCGAACAGATAGGCTGGGCGACGTCGTCTTGACCCTCCCGATGCTACCGATTCTGAAGAAGCATTACCCACAGGCTCGACTCACGATGCTCCTCCGCTCGTATACCGCTGAAATCGTGGAGGGAAATCCGTACGTTGACCACATTCTCTTTTATGACCGCGGCGGACATGAGCGGAGCTTTGTCGAATTACTTTCTGCAGTAAAATCAGAAGCATTTGATGGCTGTTTCGTCGTGCATCCAAGATTTCGTGTCGCATTTCTTTTGGCTCTCGCCGGGATTCCGATCCGCGTTGGAACCGGCTATCGATGGTACTCTTTTCTTTTCAATCGACGAATATACGAGCACCGGAAGATGGGAGAGAAACATGAAGTCGAGTACAATCTCGGCTTGCTCAAGGCCGTCGACATCGAGCCGAGCACAGAGCGGGTTGAATTCGCGGTTGCCATTCCGCCCGAGGCTGTACAGAAGGTCGGCAAGTTGCAAGAGGAATTGGGAATCAGAAATTCGAATACGGTCGTTATCATCCACCCAGGCAGTGGTAGATCGGCACGCGACTGGAGACCCGTTCATTTTCGGGAGCTTGCGTCGCAGTTATCATCGAAGTCGGGAACAAAGGTTATCATAACCGGCGGGAAAGATGAAGGGCCACTCGTGCACGAAGTCTCGGGACCGGAGACAACGAATTGTATCCCTCTGTCAGATCAGTTGAGTTTGAAGGAACTCGCTGCCTTGATGCGATTGTCGGACCTATTTATTTCAAATTCCACCGGGCCTATCCACATCGCGGCGGCAGTGGGAACGCCCGTCATCGGCTTCTACCCCAATGTCACGGTGGCCGGTCCCCAGCGTTGGGGTCCGTACACAACGAAGAAGAGGCTTTTTGTTGGTCAGGGCCCACTCAACTGTGTGAAGTGTCTGAAAAACGATACGGAACCGTGTGAGTGCATGGACCGGATACGGGTTGAAGACGTACTCAACGCAGTCGAAGAATTGCTCCAAATGGCGAAATGAGCGAGCTGCGTCGAACAGAGTGGGTTCTGCTGGTATGGTGGACTCTCGTTCCAACACAGTTGGCAGTAAGCCAGGACAACCCTGGAGTGCATGACACGGTCGCGGTCGAAATTCCGCCGCTTCGCACCGTGGAGAACAAAGCCTTTACGGTGGGAGAATACCTGTTGTTCAACGTAAAGTACGGTTTCCTGAAAGCTGGGGAGGCGGTCATGGAAATCCCCGAGCTCGAAGAGATCTCCAACCGCGAATGTTATCGGATTCAATTTGGAGTGAACTCTGTGGGGTTGTTCTCCCTCTTCTACAGAGTGGAGGATCGGTATGAGACATGCCTGGACGTGAAAGGGATTTTTCCATGGCGCTATGAGCAGCACATCCGCGAAGGGGGCTACCGGCGAGACGTGGCGGCGGAATTCGACCAGATCAATCATGTTGCGAAAACCGGTCAAAGGGAATATCCGATTCCACCGTACGTCCACGATGTTGTTTCAGCACTCTATTATGTCCGGACGCTGAATTTCAAGAACGCTCGGCCCGGAGAAAGGCTCCATTTGCAACAATTCTACAAGGACACAACCTATGCGCTTGATGTGAAATTTCGAGGACGCCAGACGATCAAAGTGGGTGCAGGAAAATTCCGATGCATCATCGTAGAACCGCTCGTTCAGGAGGGAGGACTGTTCAAACACAGCGGGCGAATCATCATCTGGATGACGGACGACGATCAGAAAATTCCCATTAAACTGAGCACCAAAGTTCCGATCGGTTCGATCAATGCAGACCTACGGGATTACCGCGGTGTTAACGAGCCGATCCAAGCAAGAGTGAAGTGACCAAGAGAAGAGCCCGTGAGCAAATTTCGTCAGATTGACCTGAGCAACGTCGAAACCATTTCGATCAGACGTCGTAAGAGCAAGGTCCGCGTTACCGATTTTGCGAAAGTTGTCGGTTCGAACCCCTCCTTCCGGATGTTCGTGGAGTCCTTGCCACGGATTCTTGTCGCGGAAGATTTGCGAAATCTTGTCGGCGACATCCGACGCTCAAGGCGAACGAAGAAACCGGTCATCGTGCTCATGGGTGCACATGTCATCAAAGTTGGACTCTCTCCCGTTCTCATCGACCTTGTGAAACGCAAGGTGGTGACGGCCATCGGGATGAACAGTGCAGGGGTAATCCACGACGTGGAAACCGCGATGTGGGGAAAAACATCCGAGGACGTCTCGGAAAACATCCTTAACGGCACGTTCGGTATGTCAAAGGAGACCGGCGACTTTATCAACGAGACTCTCCTCAAGGCGTATTACGAAGGTAATATGGGTTTTGGGGAAGCGATGGGGGCACGAATGAATGCGGTCAGAGCGCGGTACCGCAAGCTGAGCATCTTGGCAACTTGCCATCGACTGAGCGTACCGGTGACGGTTCATGTCGGAATCGGCGCAGACATCGTTCATCAGCAGCCGACGATGAGCGGTTCGGCAACAGGCGAGTTGAGCTTTCGTGATTTCAAAGTGCTTTGCAATGTCGTGAAGGATCTCCGGGGCGGCGGAGTGGTGATGAACTTCGGTTCGGCGGTCATCCTACCCGAGGTATTCCTTAAAGCCCTTACCGTCGCGCGAAATCTTGGTTACCCTGCTCGTGGATTCACGACAGCAAATTTCGATATGCTTCAGCACTACCGACCGAGGGTAAACATCGTCGAGCGGCCGACGCAAGATGGTGGTACAGGGTATCAGATCACGGGACATCATGAAATCATGATTCCACTCCTTGCAGCGATGATCAGGAGCGAACTTCGCTAAGATGGACGAGCTTCAGCAATCCGGACTTAATCAGGGGGATCCCAATGGAGCGGTCCGATCCCAGGAACCGCAGATTCTCACCGACCTATCGAGTATCTCACCGATCCTTTACGGCATTATCGCGTTACTGGTAACATTCGTTCTGTACCAATTTATTGGGGGAATCATCACGATCTTCCTGGTCGGGACGAAAGTGACCACTGAAAACGTCGAATGGATGCGAGCGGCTACGATGGGAGGTCAGCTCCTCCTCCTTCTCCTTCCCACTTTCGTCCTGCTCAAACTCCAGACATCTCGCATCGGGGAGTTTATTCGATGGAAGCGACCATCGGGACGGGAGGTGTTCTTCGTTCTCGTATCCGTCTTCGCGCTTCAGCAGATACTCCAAGTGTACCTGTATCTCCAGGAGCAGATTCCGCTCCCAGAGTCGCTGGAGCCAATCTTGAAGCAGCTGCGAGAGCTCATCGAGGAGACGTACAAAATGCTCGTCACGGCTGATTCGGTATCTGAACTCCTCTTCGTAGCAGTCGTCGTCGCGATCGTTCCAGCCTTCACGGAGGAGATCTTGTTCAGAGGCCTCGTTCAGCGGAATTTCGAGCTCGGTTTCAAGGGCTTGTGGGGAGTCATAGTCACCGGCTTCGTTTTCGGCATCTATCATTTCAACCCGTTCTCGTTCGTCCCCTTGTTTGTGCTGGGCATCTTTTTCGGGTACGTCGTCTATCGAAGCGGGAGCATCGTGAACGCAATCTTGGGACACTTTCTCAACAACTTTCTGGCGATTCTTGCAGTCTTTTATGGTATGGATGAGGAATTCCTCGTACAGGGTGGCTCCCCCGATGACGTGAGTCTTCAGGCACTTTTGATCAATGTCGTGCTGTTTGGTGGACTGTTTCTTGCATCGACATTTGCGTTCGTGAAAACAACAGCCCTGAGACAGCAAACGGTTCTGTGAGGAATACTATGCCTTTCTGTCCGAATTGCAGTCGCGAGTACGATGAGGAGACTGCAGTCTGTCTCAATTGCAACGAACCGTTGCTCTCCGAAGAGCCTGTCTACTGCGAGAACTGCGGTGAAGCAGTCGAGAGGGATGATCGATACTGTCCTCATTGTGGAACTCTGTTTAAGGGTGAAGAGGAAATAGAATGCGAGAATCATCCTTCGGCGTCTGCGGGTGGGGTCTGTGTTGTGTGCGGAAAACCGGTGTGCGATGACTGCGCTCGCTCGAGGGGTGGGAAGGTTTTTTGTGAGGACGACAAGCACGTTCGAATTTATGAGGGATGGGCGGTTCTGGTCGTCACAGGACTCGATTATGAGGCTCAGATGGTGAAAGCAAATCTCGAGAGGGCTGATATTGAGTGTCTCGTGTTTTCTCAGCAGGATCATGTCTTGTTCCTTACCATTGGAGACCTGGCGAAGGTGAAGGTAATGGTTCCGAAAGGCAAGCTTCTTCAAGCCCAGAAATTGATCGAGGAACTGGGTCTGCTGGATGAGAATGATGCGGAAGAAGAGTGACCTGAATCCATTGACTCTCTGTGAGGCTGTGAGAAAGTCCCGCCACTCTCCCATCCCAAAGGTCGTCGACTCCCTACATCATCGTTGATCGACCCGTCGAGGATCCCTTTGGGAAAGGGGTTCTTCACGCCACGAAGTGTCACGCTACGACACGAAGTGTTCCTTCGGAAAGGAGTCTCCCGAAGGGACCCCTTCGGGGCCTTCGGGAAAGTGACCGCTTCGCGGGTGGCTTCGCCAAAATGATCCTTCCCGCCATGAAGTGGTCTCGCGAAGCGATCCCTTCGGGAACTTCGTGACACTTCGTGTTGGATCGGACGTGGTGCACCTTCGGGACTTCGCCATAGATAGGGGCGGAAGGGGAATGACGGATTTCGTTGGGCAACATGTCGCGCGGGATGTAATCTCGCGCGAGAGCAATACATCACGTTCAGTTCCGAATCAGTAGGGGTTCGAAATCTTGAACCCCTTCAGGCAAGACGATATGGTTGATGAGTGTACGGTAGGGGCGAGCGGCCGGCGGACCCTGCTGACAAATCGTTCTCTTCTATTCATTTAGGAGGCAGTGAACTCAGATAATCTTCAAATCACAAGTTCATCCGAGCCCAAAGCCACCAAACTACAAAGCCAGTGAGCAATCTTGCGGTTCGTGTCCTCGTTGCGGTGATCGCGATACCTATCGTCCTCTGGGTAGCGTTTGAGGGTGGGTTCGTGTTCTTTGTGTTCGTTGCTCTCGTTTCGTCGATTGCTCTCTGGGAGCTGTATCAACTGATGGAGCGAAAGGGGAGTTTCCCCGCAACAGCCTTGGGATTGGCGGGCGGTCTCGCCGTGAGTTTTTCCTTCATCTACGGAAGATTTCAACTTACGCTCCTTGAGTATGCGACTCAGCACCAGCTGATCCTGCCTATGCCCACGCCGAGACAATTCTTGTTCATCGTCCTGCTTCTCTTCTTCGTAGCGACTTTGTTGTATGAATTGTTTCGCAAGAAGGGATCACCGATTGCAAATATCGGCGCGACCGTGTTCGGTGTCGTCTACGTTTCATTGTTCTTTGGAGCTTTCGTTGGAATGCGAGAGTTGTTCGTTCCTGGAGATTTCCCCGCGTACAAGTACTTCGAACTTCAGGGCATGTTCGTAACTCCAGAGATTGCGGAGAAAGTCTACGACTGGGGAGGATACACCGTCATTTCGATCTTCGCGATAATCTGGATATGCGATTCTGCCGCCTATTTCGGAGGCAGGGAGCTGGGGAGGCACAAGCTCATGGAGGGTGTCAGCCCGCACAAAACTTGGGAAGGAGCCGCATTCGGGTTTTTTTTCGCGATCGTTGCCTCGGTATGGGCGAGATTCTTCGTCCTCGACTATCTGACTTATCCGGAGGCGATCGTTATCG
>JBHHZW010000034.1:0-11728 GCA_046758305.1 Bacteroidota bacterium
TAACAGCCAGCACTGGACTATATGCGCGTGCGGTGGTTCCAGACCTCAGCCAGCCAATGTTCTCCTACCCTCTGCTCGCAGAACGAACGTTGCCCGTCGTCGCGAAGGGATTGTTCTACATCGGGCTGCTTGCGACGATCATGTCCACCTTGAGTAGCCTTACGCTCATTTCGGCCATCACGGTCGGAAAGGACATCTACGGAAAGCTCTGCACCAATCCTTCGGTCGATGACCCGACACGTCGGGAAGAGAGTATTAACCGGTACACAAAACTTGGCCTTCTTCTTACAGGTACGATTGCCGTTGTTCTCGCTCTTTCGATCCCATCGGTAGTACGTCTCTGGTACACGATCGGAACGGCGATCATTCCAGGACTGGTCGTCCCGGTCGTCGCAAGTTATTTTCCGAGACTGGCGATGAAGCCGAACGCCGCGTTCTGGGCAATGCTTTTGGGATGGTTAACATCCACCGGCTGGCTTGTGGTCGGCTTCATCAATCGAGAGGGAGGTAGTCCGGTCTATCCTTTGGCTATCGAGCCGATGTACCCCGGCCTCGCGATATCGATTATCATATGGCACGTAGGAAGGGCACGGAAGTCAAAGTGAAAGCGGGAAATGCTTACTAAGAATCTGGCGTGGTCTCAACCCGGCCTGAGGTTGTACTGCTTGATCTTCGTGTAGAGAGTTTTAAGGGAGATGCCAAGAATTTTTGCGGAGATGTTCTTGTTCCAGCGGGTCTGACGGAGAACTCCTTCAATGTGCAGTTTCTCGATCTTCTTCATCGCGACTGCGGTCCCTAGCGGGCTATTGTCGCCCCCCGATACAGCGGTGGCGTGTTCTGGAAGTGCGATGTCGTGCGGCTGAATTGCGTCCCCGCGCGAGAGGATTGCGGCGCGCTCGAGAACATTTTCCAGTTCCCGAACATTGCCCGGCCAGCCGTAGGAAGTCAGAATCTCCACCGCCTCCGGACCGATCGTCTTCTTGATCCGAGTTCGCAGCTTGTTCTTCAAGAAGTTTTTAATGAGAAGAGGGATGTCTTCTTTCCGTTGGCGGAGCGGCGGTATCTCGATCGTGATGACATTTAAGCGATAGAGCAGATCCTCGCGGAATCGACCCTCCATTACCTCGTCGTGGAGGTTCTTGTTGGTTGCAGAGATGATGCGGAGATCGGATTTCAGGACCGAGGTGCCACCCACCCGACGAAATTCTCCGGTCTGAATGAAGCGGAGGAGCTTCGGCTGGACGAGCATGCTGACGTCACCCACTTCATCGAGGAACAATGTGCCGCCGTTCGCCAGCTCCACGATTCCCTGTTTCTGCGCTCGCGCGTCTGTAAACGCTCCTTTTTCGTGCCCGAAGAGTTCGCTCTCGAAGAGCGTGTCCGGAATGGAGGCACACTTCACTGTCACGAACGGCTTGTCAGCTCGTGCGCTGTTCTTGAAGATGAAATTGGCGATGAGCTCCTTGCCAGTCCCGCTCGCCCCTTGAATGAGGATGGTCGATTCCGTCGGTGCGACCGTGAGGGCAGTCTCGAGCACTTTTTGAAATGCCCGACTTTCGCCGATGATGTCCGTGCTCGTTGTGACGCGTGAAAGCTCAGTCTTGATCAGTCTGTTTTCGAGGCGGAGGCTCCGCCGTTCGAGCGCACGCTTGAGGGTCGCAGTGAGTTCGTCCGCGGAATGCGGCTTAGTGACGTAGTCGTACGCGCCGAGGCGAATGCACTGAACGGCCATCTTGACGTCGTCGAAACCGGCGACCATGATGACTTCGGTGGAGGGGAAGTTATTCTTCGCGAATTTCAATACCTCCAACCCATCCGCCTTCGGCATCTTGACGTCAAGCAACAGAGCGTCGAACGATCGGTGCTGGAGCGCGTTGATCGCCTCGACGCCATCCGCTGCCGTATGGACCGTGTACCCTGCCTCCTCGAGAAGCATTGCGACCGTCGAGCGGAACGATTCTTCGTCGTCGGCGATCAGTATGGAACATGCGTTTCGAGCCATCGAAGCTCCTCTCCCAGCAATCAGAGGCGAAGGGCGACAGAAAACCTGCTTCCTTTTCCCAACTCAGGTTCCGCCCCAATCTTTCTGCGGTGAACTTTAACAATCGACTCCCAAATTGTTGAGCCAAGTCCAGACGTCTTCAGCTCTGAAGTCTTGCCGGTCATGAGTTGCTTATGTTTGTCGAAGATGAAAGGCAATCTGGATGCAGGCTGTCTCTTTTTTCGCCAAGTCGTCAACCATCGTGTTCTTCGTAGCCCCGGGGGTGACTGTTCCCCGCTCACGGTTGTACTTGATTGCGCTGTTGACCAGGTTCGACAAAATCTGTTCTATCCTGTTCTCGTCGACGCTGATCTCGGGCAGGTCCCGTTCGATTTCCAGCTGAATCGACGGTTTTTGCGCACGGGCGACGATGTCCAACCATTAGGTGAGTCGCCTCAACAACTGTTCAACGTTCGTCAGTCTCCTGTCGAGAGGCACTTTGCCCGCTTCGAGAGCCGTCAGGAGGTTCTTGATGATGGCGAGAACACGCTCGGCCGTCGCATTGACGTACTTCATGAGCTGCTGCTTAACGAGTGGGCCCGCCATGCCGTCGACAATGTAGTGGAGTGTGGTTCTCATCGAGTTGAGCGAGTGGGCAGGTAGTGGAGGAGCATCGAACTGAATTCCGTCTGCAGCGCTTCAGTTTTTCGCTCTGCATCACGAGCAGGGAAGATGCAACGGACCCGTGCACTCAGTCCGTCGGAGTCGATCGGTTTGGTGAGAAATTCGCCTGCCCCGAGCTTCACGCATTCCACCGCTATTTGGATATCCTCGTAACCAGTCAGCAGGATCACTTCGATGCCAGGGTAGTGTTCCTTGACATACTTGAGTAGACCGATGCCATCCACGGCGGCATAT
This sequence comes from Bacteroidota bacterium, assembly GCA_046758305.1. Taxonomy (GTDB): domain Bacteria; phylum Bacteroidota; class Ignavibacteria; order UBA10030; family JAZGDE01; genus JAZGDE01. The sequence continues at coordinate 2,900 of JBHHZW010000034.1, forward strand.
TGATATCGAGGAGGATGAGGTCAAAGAGATTCGATCGCGCCATCGCGATCGCCTGTTCTCCATCGGCTACACTTTGAACACCGTAGCCGTCCCCTTTCAGCCACGATACGAGCATTGCCGAAAAACGTCTTCGTCGTCCACCACGAGGATGTGGGAGCTCGACCTTCACCTCAACGCATCTCAATGCCTTGGGGATTCAGATGACCGATCTGAGTCCGTAACAGGGATCGTGAAATAAAACGTCGTTCCCTTGTTCAACTCCGATTCCACCCACACTTTGCCGTTATGGGCTTCGATAATGTGTTTGCTGATTGCGAGACCGAGGCCAGTCCCTTTGTACTTTGACATCTTGCCGGTTTTCGTCTGCTTGTATTTACCAAATAGCAAGGGGAGCTCCTCCTTGGCGATGCCAGCGCCGGTATCAGCCACCGTCACGATCAGCTGCTTTCTTGTGCTTCCATCGAGCTCATCCACAAAATCCTGCAGGTCGGCAGAGATGCTGATCGTTCCGCCTTCGGGGGTAAACTTGATCGAGTTGCTGACGAAATTCGTCATGACCTGTCCGATCTTGTCAGGGTCGACATCAAGTTTAGGCAGGTTTGGCGTATACTTCTGCTCGAGCCGGAGTTTCTTGTTGTTCATCGGAATCCGCAGATTCTTGCAGGCAAGGTCCACGATCGCGGGAAAATCAACCGCCGTTTTCATGAGGTGAAGTTTTCCCGTCTCGAGCTTGGAGAGGTCAAGGATGTCGTTGATGAGGTTGAGCATTTTTTCGCTCGAGGTGAGTGCAGCATCCAGCAGCTCGTGATGGAGCTGGTCGAGCACCTCGCCGGAGCCCACATCGCGAATGCACTCTATCGTTCCTTTGATTCCAGCCAGAGGGCTCCGGAGATCATGGACAAGCATTGCTGTGAAATCGGCCTTCGTTCGTTCCAACTCTTGTTCGGCTTTTTTCAGGCGCATGATCGACTTCACGCGGACGAGGAGTTCCTCTATGTCGATGGGTTTCGTCAGGTACTCATCTGCGCCCAGCGCTAACCCTGATTCGATGCTCTGGGGATCCTTCCGCATCGCCGTCAGCAGTATGACCGGTATTTTCTCCGTGCGCGCGTTTTGCCGCAGCCTCTGGAGCACTTCGAAGCCATCCATCTCTGGCATATGGATGTCGAGGATGATTAAGTCGGGCTGTTCTTTCTCTGCGATAATCAGTGCCGTTCTTCCGTTCAGTGCCTTCAACACACGGTAGCGAAGGTCCGACAGGGCGAAATCGAGGAGATCGATGTTGTCCTGGTTGTCATCAACGACAAGGATATTAATCGGAACATCCATGGTACAATCGCTTGGTTACCGTTGCTCGAGGACTTCTCGTACTTTCTTCGAAATCACGTCCCCGGTGAGACCTTCTTTTTTCAGAAGCGATTCGATCTTGTGCGAAAGGTGTTCTTGGTCCTGCGATGTGAGCTCCTTGCCGGTCACGATGACGACGGGGATTTTCCGGAGCACTGGGTCCTTCTGCATCGCGTCCACCACCTCGAAACCATCCATCACCGGCATGATCAAATCGAGGAGGAGCAGCGCAGACTGATGCTGCTTGAGTTTCTCCAGTGCCTCTCGTCCATTATAGGCAGTCACGCACCGAAATCCCTCTGCTTCCAGGATGTCGGTTGTCAATTGCACGAAGTCCTCGTTGTCATCGGCAACCACGATCGGCCTTTGCTTCCCGAGCAGATAGCGTTTTGCCGTCTTGATGAGCTGGTTCGGGTCGATCGGTTTCGCCAGGTATTCCTCTGCCCCGAGCCCGATTGCGAGTGGCTTATTGTCGATGATCGAGTGGATGACAACGGGGATGGAACGTGTGGACGGATCTGCTTTCAGGTCTCTCAACGTTTGCCATCCGTCTTTTTCCGGCATCATGATGTCGAGGGTGATGAGGTTCGGATGGAGCTCTCGCGCTTTCTGAATTCCCTCATCGGCATTCTTTGCACCGATGACGCTGAAGCCCTCGGGAGTCAGATAGTTGCGAATGATCTCAATGACCTCCGGGTCGTCGTCGATCGACAGGATGAGGGAGCTGTCGGGAACGTGTCTGCCTTGCTTTTCCTCGATCGCCTCAAACTCCACCGCTGCGGGTTGAATTTTCTCCTTTTCAGCCGCCTTCGGAATCTTGGGCGCGCTCACTGCCGGCTCGAGTTCGATCAGGGCGGTCATCGTGAACGTTGAGCCTTTGCCCAATTCGGTCTCGACCGTCAGGTCTCCCCCGAGCATCCGTGCGAGCTTGCGAGAGATCGGAAGGCCAAGTCCTGTCCCGCTGTGTTTTCTCGTCCTGGACGAGTCCACCTGTTGGAACTCCTCAAAGATCAGGTCAACGTTTTTCTTCTCGATACCGATCCCTGAATCTTTCACCGCTATCTTCACGTGCTTGTTGTCCCGCGTTGCACTGACCGCGATCTCTCCCTCTTCGGTGAACTTGGCAGCGTTGCTCAAGAGGTTGAGGATAACCTGGCGCATTTTTTGGGCGTCGGTCTTAAGTTCCGGAATATCAGCCTGGACACTTTGCATAATCTTGACAGGTTTATCTCCGATCAGCGGTTCAGCAGTCATCACACAGTTTGCGATAATGCTTTCGATTGTTGCTGGCTCGATGAACACGGTCATCCGACCGGCCTCGATCTTTGAGATATCCAGGACGTCGTTGATCAGCTGGAGGAGGTTTCTGGCATTGCGGAGTACTTTTTCGAGCCCGCTTCGCTGCTGCGCCGTTAAGGGTTGCTTACTGTTCTTCAGAATGAGATCGGTGAAACCGATGATAGAATTTAGCGGCGTTCGGAGTTCGTGTGACATGCTCGCGAGGAAGTCAGCTTTGATTTTGTTCGCGTTTTCGAGCTCGAGGTTTTGCGTACGGAGCATTTCGTTCTTCGCGCTGATCTCGACGGAAAGTTTCTGTGTTTCAACGACGTTGAGTGCGTTCTTCATAGCTACTGCAACCTGAGGGATCGACATGTTAACGATGCCGATCTCGTCTTCTGAGTAATTCCGCAAACTTCCGAGCACGATGACCCCCAGGAGTTGGTCCTGGAAGAGAATCGGGTGACAGATGATGTTTTTCGGTTTGAACTCTCCGATGCCGAGTTTCACGACATACTCGACGTCGTCGGGGACGTCCTGGATGTGGATGACCTCTCGGTCGGCGGCACATTGGCCCGGGATTCCTTCTCCGAGGGCATACGATCGATGGGGCATCAACACGCCGCTAAACCCGTACTCTGAAACGAGATACAGGGTTGTCTTTTCCTCGTCGTAGGTGTACATCGCTCCGACCTGCGAATTCGTGCGAGCTGCCAGAATCCGAAGGCTCTCTTTCCGCAGTGCTTCGAGTGTCTTGGTGGAATTTAGAGCCGTGATGATTTCGTTGTATGCCTCGACCCGCCGGTAGTTGACCTGAATTTTCTGGTCGCGTTCGTATAAGAGCTGTGTCATCCGGTTGAAATTCTCTGCTAGCCGACCGATCTCGTCGGTCCTCTTGACTTCAATCTGCTCGAACTTCCCTTCGATTAGTTTCTGTGTCCCCTCCTGAAGGAGCTTGACAGGGCTCCTGATGTAGCGGGCAAGAAAAACTCCGACAAGAATGGAAACTAACGCCACGGTAATGTTAATGACCCAAATTAATATGTCCAGCTTGCTGCTGAGTTTCGCCGCGGTCTTGAGCTCGCTATCAACTCCTGAGGTTTCGTAGCCATACAACTCACTGATGATGTTCTGGGATTTCGGCAGGAACGCCTCCCCCGATTCATACTGTGTTAGCTCGTTCTGTAGCCGACTGTATTCTCGCGAGTCCAAACTCTTTTCCCGAAGCGCGACCTTGGGCTCGGCCACCTGCGTGATCCAGTCTTCGACGTGGGACTTGAGCTCTTGCATCTGATCATATATCAGCGGCTGATCCTTCATGGTTGATAGCAGTATCTGGACTGTGACTTCGAAGTCCTTTTGCGCCTCATCGTACTGATGGAAAAAGCGTTTGTTTCCCGTCACGAGAAAGTCCTCAACATTTCCCTTCATCGTGCTGATCCTCAGTTGGAGAGCTTGGAGATCACGAACGATGTTAAGATTGAGGGATGAAACCTGGAAGTGGGAACGGATCTGCTTCGTGCTTTGTAACATCAGAAGGGTCATCACTGAAATGACAATGAGCAAAATGGAGAAGTGGGCAAGAATTCTCCAAAAGATCTTCCCTCGCATCATGGAACACCTCCCTTATGCGTAAAGAATCATCGAAGCTCTGGCCGGCGCGTTGAGCTGAGTGCAGGGAAGGATTGATCGTCCGTCCCGCCCCTTGTCCCGATGGAGTCGAGACGGACATACCGGGATTGGACAACCAACCCGCAACTCAGTCCCGCCAGTCTTCCAAGAACTGCGCTGGGAAAGCAGAACGGACAACACGTTTTTAGCGCCTTTCATGCTGCACAGGCGTCATTAATGCATAACGGCAATCGGATGCGATCCTCGTTCCAAAAAGCCTTCTTCTCTTAGCTGTCTCCCTGAAAGGTTTCCGAAACTATGTAAATATTACAACAAAGTCAACACGCTATGTCGTGCATCACACTTTCTTGGGCTGATTGCTTTTCTTGGCCCTGATTGGTAAATTTCTTCTGTCCAAAGCTGATCTCTCGAATCAGCGAACTTCCAGAGAGCTTTGTCGCCGACATGTCCATTCCCCCTCTCGACGGAAAGTCCTTAACCATCTGTCATGTGTATGAAGTAGCCTGTCTCAACGAGCCTGTCAAGGTAGCGGCGGCTGCGAGAGGACTGATGAAGTTATCTCGAAAGCTCGTCGAGAAGTGGGTCCGGAGCGGTGAAACGATTTATGGAGTCACTACCGGATTTGGCGAATTCAGCACGGTCGCGATTCCGTTCTCAGGCCTGGAGGCACTTCAGCGCAACCTTATCCTGAGTCACTCGGCCGGCACCGGTGATCCGTTGCCACCAGCGGTCGTTCGTGCAATGATGCTTCTTCGTGCAAATGTTCTGGTCAAAGGATTTTCCGGTGTTCGTCCCGAACTCGTGGACTACCTTGTTAGAATGGTCAATGCGGATATTCTTCCGGTGATCCCGCGGCAGGGTTCCGTGGGATCCAGTGGAGACCTCGTGCCGCTATCGCACTTGGGCCTTGCCATGATCGGAAAGGGACGGGTGTGGGTGCGAAACGGTCGGAGAGGCTACAAGGAAGCTTCGGCGCGAGTGGGGTTGAAAAAGGTTGGATTACCGCCTCTGCGGTTGACAGCTAAGGAGGGAGTGGCGCTCATCAACGGCACTGAGATGATGACGGCATACACGGCACTTGCGGTGTACCAGTCAAAAGAACTGTGCAAAGTGGCCGATATCGCCGCTGCGATCAGCGTCGAGGTGTTGAAAGGATCTGATACAGCGTTCGATGAACGGGTTCACAATCTACGGCCGTACGCAGGACAGAAGGCTTCAGCGCGGAACCTGCACAGGCTGATCCAAAACAGCTTAATACGCGAGTCTCACAGGTACGGAGACCCGCGGGTGCAGGATGCATACTCCCTCCGCTGTGCTCCTCAGGTTCACGGAGCTTCCCGGGATGCGGTTGACTATGTCGAGAGCATCGTGTCAATTGAAATCAACGCAGCGACGGACAACCCTCTGATCTTTGCGGACAAGAAGCTCCATCTCGAAGGAGGCAATTTCCACGGACAGCCGATTGCGCTTGCTGCTGATTTTCTGGCCATCGCGCTCGCGGAACTGGCGAACATCTCCGAGCGACGGATCGATCAGATGATGCATAGTGAGCTCAGCGAGCTTCCGAAATTTCTGACACGGCACGGAGGGTTGAACTCCGGCATGATGATGCTGCAGTACGTTGCTGCTTCGCTCGTCTCCGAGAATAAAGTCTTGGCCCATCCCGCGAGCGTCGATTCGATACCGACGTCAGCGGGAAAGGAAGACCACAACAGCATGGGCTCGATCGCCGCGCAAAAGCTCTGGCTAGTCTTGAAGAACACCCGAGCGGTTCTCGCTATCGAGTTGCTGGTCGCTGCCCAAGGTCTCGATTTCCATCGGCCGCTGAAAAGTGGCAAGGGAGTGGAAGCCGCGCATCGCTTCGTGCGCAAGCACGTCAAACATCTTGGAGGCGATCGTGTTCTGGCTGAGGACATTCAGACAGCAGTTCGTCTCGTTGAGTCCGGAGATCTCTTGCGTGCAGTGGAAACTGCTGTTGGCCGATTACTCTGAACGGAAGGAGGATCTTATGGAAGTTGGACACATTCACTGGTTGGGACATGCGTCGTTTCGGGTCGACGATGAGGGGAAATCGATCTACGTCGACCCCTGGAAGCTCCTGCAAAACGCCCCGAAGGCGGACATCATTTTCATCACCCACAGTCATTATGATCACTTTTCTCCCGATGATATCGCGAAGATCCGAACTGCTGATACGGTGATCGTCTGTCCGGAGGATGTGGCCAACCAGGTCAAAGGAAATGTGCGGAAAGCCGCACCGGGGCAGTCACTCGACGTAGAAGGCTTGAGCGTGAAAGCCATCCCGGCTTACAATCTCGGCAAGAAGTTTCATCCGAAGGAGAGTCAGTGGATTGGCTATCTCATCAAGCTCTCCAATGGGACGTCCATCTACCACGCAGGCGACACGGACTTCGCGCCGGAGATGCGGACGCTGCGGGTTGACATCGCGCTGCTGCCCTGCGGCGGTACGTACACGATGGATGGGAAGGAGGCCGCTCAAGCCGCGAACACCTTCAAGCCAAAGCTCCTGATTCCGATGCACTTTGGTGATATCGTGGGGTCGGTGAAGGACGCAGAAACCGTAAAATCTCTGTTCAAGGGAGACACGCTGATCAAGAAACCAGAGCGATGATTCGCTTTGCTGTAGACCGAATGCTCGGAAAGCTCGCCAAGTGGCTACGCATTCTCGGTTACGACACCTTCTACGATAGCGACGTTCCATTCGAGCAGCTCGTCGAACGAAGCGCCGCGGAAGGTCGCGTGCTAATCACGCGGAATTCGAAAATACACGAACATCCGGGAATCATCCAATTTCTGTTCTTGCGCAGGGAGCGACTCGACGATCAGCTACGCACTTTGGCCAGAACGTTTTCGCTGGACCTGGAATCCTATCGGTTCTCTCGCTGCACGAAGTGTAATGCGAAGATCGCTACCGTGGAAAAGGAGAAGGTGAGACATTTGGTTCCGCCGAAGTCCTACGAAGGAATTTCCGATTTCTATCAATGTCCGTCCTGTCAGAAGGTGTACTGGGATGGCACGCATGTTCATAACACGCTTAAGCGTTTGGGGAGGATTTTTCCCAATGTCACAACAGCGAGTGAATGAGAGGGACAGTGAGCCGACACCTCGTGTGGAGGAGAGGATCGCCAGCTGGCAAGCTCACGCTCAAGAAAGCTGGCCTGGCCTGCGTTGAAGCAGAAAAGCCAATTGGACCGGGTGTGGGTTCGCTCCGGTCCCTGCTTACTTTCAAACAGATGGAGATCATGCGCGGATGACGACGCGCGGAAAGAACGGACCGTCACCCCTTTGGTATAGATCGTGACCCCAGCGAAGTTTTCATCATGCTGCACATGACCAGAAGGTCGCGAACTCTGCCAAGTAAACGGACGCGCAGGTCCTTGCTGACTGGAATGAAGCCGAAAAATCCTTGGAGGTGGCTATGGATCTGAAAGTTGTCAGAATCGAAAAACCGGAAGCGATGAATTTTATTCTTGGACAGTCTCACTTCATTAAGACCGTGGAAGACATTCACGAAGCAGTGGTGGAGACTGTTCCCGGGATGAAATTCGGACTCGGGTTCTGTGAATCCTCCGGTCCGTCGCTCGTTCGCTACACGGGCAACGACGGCGCGCTTATCGAGGTAGCGAAGAAGAACGCTCTCAATCTCGGCTGCGGCCACTGTTTTATTCTGTTTATGGAAAACGGCTTCCCGATCAACATCCTCAACACCATCAAATCTATCCCCGAAGTGTGCCACATCTATTGCGCCACCGCTAATCCAGTCGACGTCATCGTTGCTGAGACCGACCAAGGCCGGGGCATCCTCGGTGTCATTGATGGCCTTAAGTCGAAAGGCATCGAGTCCGACGCCGACATCAAGTACCGCAAGGAATTTCTCCGGAAGATCGGGTACAAACTTGGGTAGAGTATTCCCTCGCAAAATCCCGTTCGAGGAAATAAATGTCTGGAGGTCGTCATGCGACCGATTCTGCGCTCTCTACCGCTGTTCTTTCTGATTACCGTTGGTTGCCAGAACGAACAGAGAACGCGCTAAATTGCAGCGGAAGAAGCGGTGAAAGTTCACGCGGAGATGATGGCAATCGAGACGATCAACCTCGCGAAACCCCTCGGCCCGTACAGCACGGCACAGCGTGTCGGCGGTTTCCTGTTCGTTTCCGGTCAGCTCGGCATCGAGCCGACATCCGGCCAGCTGGCCTCTGGAAGTATCGAGGCGGAAACAATGCGGGTGATGGAAAACCTTCGACAGGTTCTTGAGTCGACAAAGTACGGTTTTTCTGATGTTATCAATGCGATGGTTTACCTGAAGGACATGAACGAGTATCCTGCCATGAACGCCGTGTACGGAAGCTACTTTCCAGAGCGCAAGTATCCCAGCCGAGTCGCAGTTGAGGTATCGGACCTTCCAGCCAGCGCGCGCATCGAGATCTCCGTCGTTACGTATAAGTAAGGTGCGCCTCAGCTGCGAGACGTTTTCGGAGATCCATGTCCTGAGTTATCTCTCCATTGTGACCTTTTCTCAGGGACCTGATCCCTGTGCGTGAGACAAGGAGG
>JBHHZW010000035.1:0-11490 GCA_046758305.1 Bacteroidota bacterium
GATGCCGACCATCATCCTGATCCTGGTCGCTGCCTTCGTCGGGATGATCGTGTTCGAATGGGGGATGGATTATCTCGGCCTGGGTACACGATCGACGAACGTACTCGGAGCAATCAACGGTCAGGAGGTTTACTATGCGGAATTCGCAGAGCTCGTTCGCAACACTGCAGAGAATCAGAAGGCACAGACCGGAAAGGAACCGGAAGAAGAAGATCTGCGCGTGATCCGTGAGCAAGTCTGGGATCAACTCGTCACGCAGGTGCTCCTCGGGGCAGAAATTGAGCGTCTCGGTATCACGGCGACGGATGAGGAAATTCTCGACTGGGTGCGTGGGGACAGTCCGCCTGAATTCCTAGCGCGGCAGTTTCGAGATTCCACCGGTGCTTTCAACCGTGCGGCCTACGAGCAGGCACTGGCAGACCCGCGGAACAGCCAGATTTGGGTCCAGGTCGAAAGCATGCTCCGACAACAACGAAAACAGGAAAAGCTGCAGAGTCTGCTCCTCGCGTTGGTTCGCGTGACCGAAAGTGAAATCCGCCAGCGATTCATCGATCAGAACATTCGAATGGAGGCGGAGTATGCACTCTTCGACGCGAATCGTCTTATTCCGGACTCGCTCGTCGAGATGAGTGGCAAGGACCTCCGCCGATACTATGATGAACATCAGGTGGACTACCGCGTGGCGGCCACACGCAAATTGAAGTACGTCCTCTTGAGCGACAGGCCCTCGAAGGCTGATTCTCAGGCAGTGCATGACGAGCTCCTCGACTTGAAACGCCAGGCTTTGGCCGGAGCGGATTTCATGGACCTGCTGGAAACATACTCGGAAATTCCATTCACCGACGCTTTCTTCAAACATGGCGAACTCAGCTTTGCGAAGGAGACACTGGTATTTGACGCCAAAGTTGGTGAAATCGTGGGTCCGGTCACGGATTTTGATGGATACCATCTGATGAAAGTGCTGGCTGATCGACGGGGCAAAGACGAATTCATCAGGGCGAGTCACATATTGTTGCGATTCGAAAAGGCGGCAGACAGTTCGGAAACCTGGAAGCTCGCGAGGGAACTCAAGAAGTTCCTCGCCGCGGGAGATGAGTTTTCTACCCTCGCGATCGTCCATTCCAAAGATCCGGGATCGGCGGCCCGTGGTGGCGATCTCGGTTGGTTCGGGAAAGGTCGAATGGTGAAAGAGTTTGAGGAGGCGGCCTTCAAAGCCAGAGTCGGACAGGTCGTGGGACCAGTCAAGACGCAGTTTGGTCTGCACCTCATCAAGGTGACGGGTCGGAGCAAGAGAGAGGTGAAAATCGCTGACATCTTCATGTCCCTCAAAGCGAGTCCGCAAACACGGAACGAAGCATACGAGGATGCAGCTGATTTTGCCTACATCTCACGGAAGGGAGAATTTGAAAAGGAGGCGAAACTCAGCAACTACGCTGTTCGGGAAACGGCGCCGTTTGCAGAGGGTGAGGTCATTCCCGGTATCGGACCGAATGAAACGATTTCGACATTTGCGTTCGAGAACGACCTCGGCGATATCAGTGAACCGATCCGGATCCAAGGGGGATACGGTGTCTTCATGATAGCAGAGAAGAACCACGAGAGGATCAAACCGTTTGAGGAAGTCAAGGAGGCTATTCGCCCGCGTCTGCTCCGAGAGAAGAAAATGGATAAAGTCGGGCAGATGGCAAAAGACCTCCACGCGACCTTAGGTCCGGAAGATCCCTTCTCAGTCCTCAAGAAAGCAGCTCCATCGGTCATGCTCCAGAGGACGACTCCGTTCACACCGAATACGTCGATCGGTGGGATCGGGCAAGATAACGTGTTTCTCGGCGTTTGTTTGGGATTGGAGGTCGGAAAAACCTCGAAACCGTTCGAAGGGTCTCGCGGTTATTATATAGTGCGGCTGCTGAGTAAGACAGAATTCGATTCCACGACGTACAACGCACAGCACGACATTCTGCGGGATCAAATCCTGAGCGAGAAGAAGACCCGGCTCCTCACTGAATGGATCGAGGACCTTAAGAAGAAGGCGGACATCGAAGACTATCGAGATCGATTCTACCTCTAAACTCGACCGTACGCCAGGAAGACTATGAATCGACGCGTGGGTATTCTCGGGCTTTTCTTGGTACTGGCCATCTGGACTAACGTTTTGGTCGCAGGGGATCGTCCCTTCTCGGTCGAATTGCGCAGCAGTTATACGACCACCTCGAAAGTGTTCTTCAACCCCGACGCGGCGAGCGCGTTTGAGCGCAATCAGTTTTTCCCGGTGGATGATATCTTTGGTCTCGGCCTGGACTTTCGACGTGACGTCGCGTACAACCTGAAAGTGGGGATCTCCATCGAATACATTTCTGCTTCTTCACCATTCACGCAGTCCGTGCGCGACCGCAAGGGCCAAGACTTTGAACTGGTGCTGGATGACGGTTACCGACTCATACCGGTGGAACTTTCGAGCTACTTCGTTATCCCGTTCAGCGGCGAGCGCGTCAAGGTTTATATGGGAGGCGGCGTGGGGTTTTACGTCGGTGAGCGGAAAGTCGAAGCGGCTGGCATAACGACGCAGACACTGGAGAAGAATACAAGATTCGGAATTCATGTCATGAGCGGAGTGGACTATTTCTTGACGCCGATCCTTGCGCTGCGCGGTGAGTTGAAGTTCCGCGACCCGCAAGTGGAGTCGACCAGCAGATACCCGGACAAACCGGTGGAGTATGAAGGTCGAACGATCCTGTTTGACCAACGCCCCTTCCGATCAAGAATTAACATTGACGGCATTACCTTCAACCTCGGGGTCATGTTTCGTTTCTAATAGACACGCACAGGGAAGAACGCTGCTTGTCTCGTCGTTAGACCATTCCTCTGCTTGAGCATATGTGAAGCCACACGGATCCCCGGGAGGACCCGATCCATTGCAATTCAAGAAGAGAAATCATAGATTGTCGTCTGAATGTTGCTGGGATGTTCGATGAAGAAACAAATTGTCTATCTTACTGGTCTCATGGGAAGCGGGAAGAGCACGATCGGTCCCATTCTTGCGAACACGATCGGTTACGATTATCTGGATATCGACAAACAGATCGAAGATAATGAGCGGCGTGCCATCAATGAAATCTTCTCAACGAACGGGGAAAAGCACTTTCGGGAAGTGGAGCATGGGGTTCTCAATGACGTGTCAAAACTGCGTTCGGTCGTCGTGTCGTTGGGGGGAGGGACGGTAGCAAAGAACGAGAACCTTCTCCTCGTTAAGAATACGGGTGTTCTGATCTATCTCAAGGCGGACCCGAGGCAGATCTTCGAGCGTCTTCGGTACAAGACAGACCGGCCGTTGCTCAAAGCTCCGAACGGTGGGCCTCCGAGCGATAAGCAGACGATGGACCGGATCCGGTGGTTGATCAAAGAACGGGACAAATTCTACAACCAGGCGGATGTTATCGTCGAGACAGATGACAGGAAGGTCGGCCTGACGGTCGACGAGATCGTCAGAAAGATTCGTAATCTCATAGAATGACCCCTCCATCCGTGGACACCATCGACGTCGGCTTAGGAAAGCGTAGCTACCCAATCTACGTGGGTTTCGACACGTTGAGCGCATTTGGGGAGGTCTGTCGTAACCATGAGCTTGCGTCGAGTCTGGGAATCATCTCGGATAAAAACGTTGCTCGACACTATCTCCGGCCGGTCGAGAACAGCCTCAAACACCTCGACTTTCAGGTCCGCAGTGTAGTGATCGCTCCCGGCGAAAGACGGAAATCCTTGGCCCAGGCAAGCAAACTCTATGGGTGGTTGCTCGAGAATCGATTTGGCCGTGACTCCGGCATCATAGCTCTCGGCGGCGGTATGGTTGGTGACCTGAGCGGATTCGTCGCCTCGACTTTCCAGCGTGGTGTCGCGTTCGTCCAGTGCCCGACATCCTTGCTCGCCCAGGTGGACAGTTCGATCGGTGGGAAGACGGGAGTGAATCACCCCTTCGGCAAGAACATGGTCGGGACGTTCTACCAGCCGAGGTTTGTGTTCAGCGACGTGCGGGTTCTTCAAACTTTGCCGCAGCGGGAGGTCGTCTGCGGACTTGGAGAGGTGATTAAACTCTCCATCATTCAGGATCCTTCCTTATTCGAGTACATCGACGAGTTTCTGCAGGATATCCTGAGTCTGAAGCAGGAAGTCTTGCTGAGACTCGTGCGATGTTGTGGTGCCATCAAGGCGAGTATTGTTTCGAGTGACGAGACCGAATCGATGGACGCAGCCGGTCGAGTTGTTCTTAACCTTGGACATACGATCGGTCATGCTCTGGAAGCAGCCTCAAACTACCGGCTGAAACATGGGGAGGCAGTATTGCTTGGCCTCCTTGCAGAGGGCCGCCTTGCTCTGGAGCAGAAAAAATTCTCTCCGAGTGATTTCGAAAAACTCCAGCGGCTGATCGAGCGGATTCCACTTCGGAACCATCAGTCATCGTTACGTCAGGATCAGTTACTGCAGTTCATTGCGCACGATAAGAAAGCACGGAAGGGAAGGGTCCGGTTTGTCCTTCCACGAACGATCGGTGAAGTTTACGTCGCGGAAGAGGTCGGCGAGCGGGATATTCGCAAAGCATTACAGTATATCGGCACCCATTAGCGAGGAGATGCGGTGCGAAGATTTGCTGCGGGTCCTTCTCCATTATTCTGCCTACTCTACTTCAGTATCCTCGTCCCACTTGCTGTAGAATCATCAACTCCGAACCCCTCGAAACAGGAAGTCCGCGCTGTGTGGATCGCCACGACGTCTGGTCTCGACTGGCCGAAGTCGACGGATCCCGATGAACAGCGTCGATCACTCCTTGAAATGTTCGAAAACATAAGTCGCGCTCGCCTGAACACCGTGTTCTTTCAAGTCCGGACGCGCGGTGATGCAATGTACCGGTCGGCTTACGAGCCATGGTCCGCGACGCTGACCGGAACTCTTGGACGCAATCCGGGTTGGGATCCTCTGGAATTTGCGATCGCGGAAGCTCACAAGAGAGGGCTGGAGCTTCACGCCTGGTTTAACACGTTCAACGTCAAGAATGGTCCAGCATCCCTGCCCCGAACGAGGCCTCCGCATGTAATCCACACTCACCCGGAGTGGGTCAAGCAGTACGGGGGTGGCTGGTGGATGGACCCGGCCATACCGGGCGCGAGAGATTATCTCGTTGGTGTCGTCATGGATCTTGTGCGCAAGTATGAACTGGACGGTATACAGTTTGATTTTATCCGATATCCAGGAAATAACTACGATGACGATGTCTCGTACCGTCGATACGGAGGAAGTCAGGACCGTGAAGACTGGCGGCGCGAGAACATCACGGCGTTTGTTCGTACCGTGTATGACAGCATCATCACGGTGAAGCCCATGATGAAGGTGGGCTCGACTCCGATCGGTATTTACGAGAACATCGCTGACGGAAACGGGCTGGAAGGTCGAAATGTGGTGTTTCAGGATTCGCGGACATGGTTGAAGGAGCAAAAGCATGACTACTTGGCGCCGCAGATTTACTGGAACATTGGTACTTCCGAGATGGATCCGGATTTTTCATCGCTGGTGTTCGATTGGCAGACGAACTCCTACGATCGCCATATTTACCCCGGAGTCGGAGCGTATAAGGCACACGTATTGAAGGAAATTCGCGACGAGATAGATGTTGTGCGGTCGGCAAAATGCGCAGGCGTTTCATTTTTCCGCTATGAGTTTGTTGCAAACTTGGAGGTGTTCGGCGATCGGTTTCGCACGCGCGCGAACATTCCTCCCATGCCCTGGAAGGACAACACTCCACCGCTGTCGCCGTGGAACTTGCTGGTCACGGAGATGGAGCCGCGAAATTTTCTGCTCAGCTGGTCAGCACCGATGCCCGCGAGAGACGGCGACACCGCGAAGTACTACAACATCTATCGCTCCACCTCGGAAACCGTCAATATCGACGATCCGATGATCCTTGTGTACATTGCTCCGACCAGTTCGACTTCCTACCTTGACGTGATAGACCGACCGACGGCGGTAAAATATTATTACACGGTGACGGCGCTCGACAAAGGCCATAACGAAAGTCTGCCGGCCATCGTTAAGGCGGTGACCGTTGAAGAGATTGCGGAGTTTGCGAGAATGTTTTCTTTCGAGAACTCGCTGGGGCAGAACTACAGTGATCCTGAGCGAACCGTGACCTTCATTCCGTACTCACTCGAAGATACTTCCAGTATCACGCTCGTGATCCATGACCATGACGGTGCTGCGGTCCGCACACTTGTCGACGCCGTCATGTCTCCGGGGCAGTACGTCGCTGCCCTTGATCTGAGATTTCTGCCGCCTGGAGAGTACACCTACCGGCTTCAAGCAAGGGAGGCAGTTCTCGTGAGACGCATGAGGATCGTATCAGAGCGTTCCACCTCCCCGCTGTAGGGGCAGTGTTTACCTTGCTTGTCTGTCAATTCCTCAGTATATTACCTACGTTGTTCCGAGTAGTTCTGCAACATTTTCCGTCCACCGATGGTAGAAATAAGTGAAGCTCGTCTGTCTGAGCTTTTTCAGAACGTAGTCGGGAAGCGGGTCGCCGTGGTTGGGGATGTGATGCTCGACCGCTACCTCTGGGGGTCCGTCGTCCGCATTTCCCCGGAAGCGCCCGTCCCGGTCGTCGAGATTGAATCGGAATCAGCCCGACTCGGCGGCGCAGCGAACGTTGCCAAGAATATCGAATCGCTTGGCGGGAAACCGTTCCTCGTAGGGGTGATCGGCAACAATGCTCACGGGAGAACATTCCTTGAGCTGATGGAGGCAGCGGGATTCTCTGCCTCAGCCATCTTTATCGATCCGGATCGCCCGACGACGGTCAAAACGCGAGTGATGGCACACGGCCAGCACGTTGTGCGCGTGGATCGCGAAACAAGAAGAGAGATCGCACCGAACCTCCAGAAGCAGGTTCTCGAGGTGCTGCGAAAAGAGATTGATTCCCTCGACGCGATCCTTCTCGAGGATTACAACAAGGGTGCCATCGCGAAGGATTTGATACCACAATTGATCACGTTGGCCAGAGCGAATGACAAAATCATCACCGTCGATCCGAAGTTCGACAACTTTTTCGAATTCCGACAGGTCACTTCGTTCAAACCCAACCGAAAAGAAGTAGAGGAAGTCCTGGGTGTAAAGGTGACGGACGGCGCGAGTGTGGAGAAAGTGGGCCGGACTCTCCTTGAGCGGTTGCAGGCGAAGAGCGTGTTGCTGACTCGCGGGGAAGAAGGGATGTCGCTTTTTCAAGAAGGCGGCATGGTTACCCATGTTGCGACCCGCGCGCGTCGTGTTGCAGACGTATCCGGTGCCGGCGACACGGTGATCTCGACGCTGACGATCGCCCTGACGGGAGGAGCCACGTTCGAAGAGGCAGTCACACTCGCAAACTATGCCGGTGGGGTAGTTTGTGGTGAAGTAGGGATTGTACCGGTCGAACGCGATGCCCTGTGGCAGTCCGTCCTTGGTCGAACCGACCATCGGCCTTCACGACGAAACGACCGATTCCGCGACGGGTGAGGAGACCGGATGATGGGAACGGTCCTGTCCCTCCACGAGTTCACGTCACTCCGCAAACGATTCCGCAGCGAGGGCAAGAAGGTCGTTTTCTCCAACGGTGTATTCGATATTCTCCATCGGGGCCACATCGAGTATCTTAATAAGGCCAAAGCTCTCGGCGATGTGCTGACAGTTGGAGTCAACAGTGATGCATCTGTCCGCCGCATAAAAGGTAACGATCGACCGGTTGTGCCACAAGAAGATCGCGCGTTTCTGGTGGCGAACATTGCTGCAGTCGATTACGTGTGCATTTTCGAAGAGGAGACACCGCTTGCCGTCATCACTGCGTTGAAGCCCGACATCCTTGTGAAAGGCGCGGACTGGGAGGTCGAGCGTGTCGTCGGTAGAGACGTTGTGGAAAAGTCCGGTGGAAAAGTTGTAACCATTGAGCTCACTCCGGGTCAGTCGACCAGTGCGATGATCCAGAGAATCCGTACCGGCATCCGTCAGGATAAAAGATGAAAAGTCTGAAGAAAGTTTGGAAGGTCGTTTGCTATACGGTGGGGATTGGGCTATTTCTCATTCTTGTCCTCGGCGGGCTCACACAGACCAACTTTTTCCGTGAGCGAGTTCGCACCGTTCTTCTTTCCACACTCCATACCAGCACCACGGGTGAATTTCAGTTCGGTGCCATCACCGGAAATTTGTTGACGAACTTTTCGGTGGGGGACGTCCAGGTGCGTTTACAAGGCGAAGAGATCTTTCGCGCCCGTCAGGTCTCGATTCGATACAACCCTCTTCATCTTCTTCGGAACAAGATTTCCATTCGTAACTTGATCATTGATGCGCCGGAGTTAACTCTCCGCCGCTCCGCAGATGATCGATGGAACATCGAAATGCTTCTTCCTCAAAAACAAAATAGTGTGCCGGAGCCGCGTGAACCGTGGGAGCCATGGGATTTGGATATCCACGGTCTCGAGGTCCAGGATGGGATCCTTCTGGTCCTCGATTCGTCGAAAGGGATGTACGGGGGGAGAGAGGATGATACATTCAGTTTCGACCATTTTGCGCTCCTCGACTTGAACGCTCGAGTTTCCGGGGATATGTCCGCCGATGTCGCCCGTATGAAGATTTTCAGACTCGAATTCCGGTTGCCGCAGGCAAATGTGAGCGTAGAACGCATTCAGGGTGAGGTTGAGGTCGGCGGCAATTTCGTCAGTGTCCGGGAGTTGGTTGCCGAAAGTGAACGTTCCCGACTCAAACTGAACGCGCGCCTCGACCAAGTTGATGTAAAGAATCTAAACCCCGAATCCCTCGAACAGAGTCCGACGGTCATCGAGCTCGAGGCGGAGAATATCGACTTCAAGGAGCTGAAAACATTCCTTCCTGCCCTGTCGTTCTTGGAGGGCAGTGCCTCGGCTCATTTGGTGGCGAAAGGAGACTTTGGGCGACTGGACGTACAAAAACTGGAGCTGAGCACACCACGATCTCTCCTACACTTCGCAGGTACTGTCTCGAACCTTCACGAGCCCGAAAGACTTTTCCTTTCAGTGAATTCGTATGACAGTGTGATCGATCCGAAAGAGGTTGTTCAACTCCTACCGAGATTTTCTATCCCCGATTATGGTCATCTTGGTCAGGTACGCCTTGATTTACAATTCCTGGGAACACCCTCTGTGTTTGATTCAAAGCTAGTTCTGCGAAGCGCCGCAGGGGACATCGAAGGCGATCTCCGTTTTGACTTCTCCAGGCCGGTTGCGACCTATCGGGGAAGCCTGAGAACACGGGAAGTCGACCTCGGGAAAATCTTCCAGGACGATAATCTTGAAGGCCGGATCACAATGAGTGGGAAGGTAGATGGAAGAGGATTTGGGTTGGAGACTCTGAAATCGTCTTGCCGTATTGAGGTCGATACATCGCAGATATACGGATTGACCATTGACGGTGCCCGGCTGGTGATGGAAGCGAAAAAGCGTATGTTGGACCTGACGCTGCTCTTGAGTTCAGGGAAGATGAGGATAAATGCAGATGGAAGAATTGATTTCACCTATGCGGACTCTACCACCTATGACTTTGAAGCTTCCTTCACTTCACTTGACCTTTCGAGAATCTTGAAAGACAGCAAGCACGTCAGCGACCTCTCGTTTCTCCTCAAAGCAGATGGCTGGGGAAGGTCGCTTGAAGGGCTGAACGGAGAGCTTACGCTTTCGATGTTTTCATCTGTGTATCGCGACCGACCTATCAACCGGACGGAGGCGAGTCTCAGCTTCGACCAAGCGGACCCACGGCGCAAAGTGATTTCGGTCCGGTCAGGCATCATTGATGCTGACATCGAGGGCCTGTTCAATGTTCGAGGTATCGTCGACGTGATTAAGGGGGATACACAACAACTTCTCAGAATCCTCGAAGGAAAATTGGCTCCGCTCGAGTCCCTGCTGTCGTATTCGCAACGAACTCCTGGGATAACGTTTGCTTCCGAAAATGAGGATCAGCTATGGCGTCTCAGCACAACGCCTGAGGTCTATAACCTGAGATTTCGTACGAGAATCAAAGACCTGGAAGCAGTGGCAGTTTTTCTCGGAGGGGAGCAATTTGACGGGCGCGCTGATATAGCGGGAACAATCGCCGGTCCATCGGATCGACTCACCGTTTCCCTGGACGGTTTCATCGACGACTTCTTCTACGGGTCGGTTCGGCAGGGAGTGTTCATCGGGGAGCTGGACTTCCGTGCTGCATTCGAAGGATTGAGTCCCGCGATGGACATGAGGGACCTGCGAAGCTCAGTCAGTATCGGCGGCAAATCGCTGTTCATCAATCGTACACAGTTCAGCGACATTGCGCTTGGCCTGGCGCTCGCCGACGAGCGGTCGACAGTATCTCTGAGTACGGCGATCGACTCGGTTTTCTTCGTCGATTTGACTGGACATGCAACCATCGACGAAGAGCCCTACCGCTTCGTGTTCGACTCAGTGCGCGTGGGATCGGGTGAGTACGAGTGGCGAAGCGAGAGCGCGTTGATCGCGAATCTTGACAACGGTAGGTTGTCGCTGGAGCAAGCTGCATTCGTTCACGGTTCGGAGCGCATCCGGTTTACCGGTTCGTTGAACGGTAGTGGTGGCATGGAGTTTCACGGTGACCTACCAAACGTCGATCTCGGAAGTCTCCTTGCGGCCCTCCAGCAAGAAGAACTCGCGCTCAAGAGAACCCTGCAAGGGACAGCTCATCTAAGCTTTACTCTAACAGGCGGGTTTGATTCTCCCGTTATTACGGTACGGCTCGCCCTGGACGATCTCGCGTACCGCGGCGTTTCCCTGGGGAGAATGCAGTCCACTGCAACATACAGAGACCGGATGGCCACGCTCGATGTGGAATTTCTCAGGGATGCTTCTTCTGCTCATGCTCCAGAACTCTCGGTCAAGGGCACTCTCCCCATTGATTTATCGCTGACCAAGAGCTCCGGGCCGGTTGAGTGGCAATTCCTCGATGTCCCGATGGATCTAAGCCTGAGGGCTCGTGGCTTTCACCTCGCGTTTCTTGACCCACTGCTCGCTGATTTCAATGATATCCAGGGAACGGTTTCGGGTGAGATCGAAATTCAAGGAACGCCTCAGTCGCCAGTGTACACTGGATCGATCTCGACGGAGAGCGCGCGGTTTTTCTTTGTCCCGAATCGTCTCTATTATACAGTGAATGCCACCCTGCAGCCGGAACGGGAAAACATTCGAATCGTATCGATGGAGATTAGGAATGACGTGAAGGATCAACCGGATGGAGTCGTGTTTGTGACCGGAACGCTAGCGTTGAAAGAGTTTTCGATTTCGTCGTTGGACTTGTTCGCCCAGGGCCACCTGTTGATCCTCAAAGAAGGGCGCGGAAAGTTCATCCAGGACATTCAAGGGGATCTGCACGCGTCGATCGGTCCAAAAGGCCTCCGGTATGTCGGTACGTTTGAACAATCGCACCTGACGGGAACGATCT
>JBHHZW010000036.1:0-11365 GCA_046758305.1 Bacteroidota bacterium
TCAGAGTTTCGTCCGGGAGATTCTTGCCCTCTTGACTATGCCCTTTTTAAAGGTGGACGATACTCTCGGCGATAGGATTGCTTCGCCGGAGTGCCTTTCGCGATACTCCTCGCAATGGTTCTTCTACCTTCTCTCCGGCTCCATGCAGCCAACCTCTTGAAACCTCCCGGAAATGAGAATGAGCACATGTGGAGAGTCCGTGTGCCCTACTGACTATAGATGTATTTAGATCGGGTTCCATCTTTAACACAAAAGCCGGACGGCAACTTCACGCTTTGCTCCGTCCGGCTTCCTGCTCTTACGCTCCGGCAACTGCCATCAGTGAGACCTCATACCCACAGCACTTATTTGTCGTGGCAAGTGAAGCACATTTGACTTGCCGTGTTAGCAACGCGTTGGAATAAAGGCACACTCGTAACGCCATGGGGATCGTGGCATGATGTGCATTCCAACGTTGCGGTCGCTGTCGCCGTCCCGACTAGGGGAAGCGTTATGCTACCATTTTGTACAACGGGTTTACCGTTCACCAACGATGCTGCTCTCAAATCTGAATCCGTGCTCTGATGTGTGGTATAGACCAATCCAACTGGATGGTCATTGGATAAATGTGTACCTAACGAATCCCAGCCACTCATTGCTGCCTGACTCATAGTTGGCGGAGTTCCAACGCCGCTGCCCGGACTATTAATGAGACTGTTGAACGCCACCGTACCATCGTGGCAGCTCAAACAATTTTTCGAAGCGCTACCGGGTTGCGGCACGGTTTGTTCCATGCTCGGACTGGAGTAGACAGTGTACGTGGCACCAGAAGCCGTCCTATTCCACAGCACCGTTGTTGCCGATTGTGAGTGCGGCGTATGACAGAAGACGCACACTTCATTCGTATTGGTGGACTTGGGGCCTGTCGTCGTAGAGCTGGAGGACAGGTTATGTTTGCTATTGCTTATCTGGGCGTTGGAGACCTGCACAACGACCAGCAAACACAACAGCACTATCGCAAGCGTCAGAAGGTGTCTCATGGTTCGTTACTCCAAATAAGGGCTGATATGTACGACAGCGAATTGTGCCCGGGGGACCTGAAAAGTGAAAAGCCAATTATCGTGCCAGAGAAGCAGAGAATATCTTTGTTCAAGCGTAGAAGCTAGAATTCTTCAAAAAGAAGAGTCTGGATAGTTGGGTCATTTTGAAGCCCTCTTCCCATCGGCTCACGAGTGTCAGAGGCGACACGTTTTAGGAAATGTCAGGCATGGGTCTTTTAACCCAGTGGTGGGTGGAATCACTCAATCCTTTCCCAAGAATCGGAAAACCTGCACCCTGCCGTTGAGTTGATCGACTACATAGATGAAGTTCTTGTTATCGATAAACATCCCTGCCGGTAGCTCGAAAAACCCCGGATCCGTTCCAGCCGAACCGACAAATAAGAGTACCTCCCCCTCCTCGTTGAAGACTTGGAAATTATCAAACCCCGCATCCGCAACGTAGATATGCCCCTCCGAATCCACGGCGACTCCTTTCGGACGCGCGAACATACCCGGGCGATTCCCAACGGAGCCAAATTTGAAGAGAAACTTGCCATCAAGATCAAAAATCTGGACGCGAAAATTCATTGTGTCCATGACGTAAACTTTGCCTTTCCGCACGAAGATGTTTGTCGGGTAATTAAATTGCCCTTCCTCAGTCCCACGGCTCCCGAACGCAAACGAGAAACTCCCGTCGTCCGAATAGACCCGAACCTCGTGCTTTCCAGCATCAACTACGAACAATCGTTTCGTACGTTCATCATAAGATAAACCGCTCGGAGATTCGAATTCACCCTCCTTGCCTATCGCCAATCTAAAACCTCCCTGCAAATCATAACCGTAAACCCGTTTGAGTTTCGTGTCTGAAACAAATATGGTTTTGTTGCTCACGACGATTCCCGCGGGAAGAAGTAGCCTGCCCTGGCCAGCATCGCCTATACTCCGCAGTTTCTTTGACATCTTGTCGAACACCAGCACTTTACCATGGCCGGTGTCGGTAACGTAGACTGTTCCCGCAGAGTCCGCAGTCACGCCATAGGGCTTGAAGAGCCTTACGCCTGGCTCGAACCCCACCAGTCCTCCCAACAGCGAGTGAGGAAAAGACTTTGGGAAATAGTTATGATCCCTCAGGATTTCAACAAATTGTATGCGGGGCTTCTCCGGAGGTGGCGGCCACACGATGTCCGGTCTTGTCACAGGTGCAGAGCATCCTGGCATCAGATTGAGTGTGAGAATGCCTAAAATAAGGGGCACACTCCCTTGTCCAAGAAAACGCCTCCACTCACGGCAAGCGTGGCACCGAAGGTGACTCATTTGCTTTCTCTACATCGATTGTTCTTTCCAGGACGGATCAATATCTCAGACACCATGGAAACCATCTTGGCCAAGTCAAATGGCTTGTCAACAAAGTAGACTATTCCCTGCTCCCCCGCCTTAGACCGGGCAACTTCATCGCCATACGCGGTTATCATCATCACCGGTGACTGGGGGAAATATTTTCTAGCTACCGCTGCTACTGTAAACCCATCTTGTCGCGGAAGTCTCATATCTGTAATGATCAAATCAAAGTGGGAAACCCGAAGTTCCTCAATCGCCTGTTCGGCGCTTTGAGCCGTCGTGACTTGATAGCCGGCCTTCCGTAAACTGTTCTCGAGCGACCAGCGTACTAACGGCTCATCATCCACAACAAGAACGCTGAACGCAGAGTCCTCGGAAAGAGGGTTACCCTGGTCGTGATAGATCTGAGGCACGGTGTTTGTCGTTTCCTCGCTGGATCCCCCGAAAAAACCATCATCAATTTTCGTGCCACAGCGAGAAATCTCAAAGGTTTGAGGAAACTGATGTCAAGGTCTCCGACAGCTTCCCGCAGAGCGACTGGCTTGTTGCGTCATATCACCCACGGCTATCCTTTGGTCAAACCATATTTCTTCACTCTGTAACGGAGCGTATCACGGCTGATTTTTAGCAAACGAGCTGCTTGGGATTGGTTCTGCTGAGCTTTTTGCAGGGCTTTCAAAATCGCCTCTCTTTCCAACTCCTCCAGGGAGAGTCCGTCCGGACTGACGTTGATTGTTTCGGCAGGCGTCCCTTTCGACACCTGCTGACGGCGTCCCAACTCAACCTGATGAGGAAAAACATATTCTCCCTCGTGCAGCAGTACGGCCCGCTCGAGGACGTTCTTGAGTTCACGAACATTGCCAGGCCAGCGATAGCGGCGAAAGAGTTCCTGAGTTTCAGGAGACAACCCCTTAAGATTCTTGTGAAAAAGCTTGCTGTATTGCTGCAAGAAGTGCTCAGCAAGGAGTAGTACATCATCTCCTCGTTCCCACAACGGCGGCAATTGGATGGAGGCAACGTTCAATCGATAGTACAGGTCAGGACGGAATTTTCCGACCTCCACACGCTGCTCCAACAGCTGGTTGGTAGCCGCAATGACGCGCACATCTACCGAAATGTCTATTGTTCCACCTACTCGTCTAAACGTTTTCTCTTCTAAGACCCGTAACAGCTTCACTTGCAGGGCGGCAGTCATGTCACCGACTTCATCAAGGAAAATAGACCCTTCGTGTGCTAACTCGAAGAGGCCTTTTTTCTGAGATTTTGCATCCGTGAATGCCCCTTTCTCGTGACCAAACAATTCGCTTTCGACAAGGGACTCGGGCACCGCTGAGCAACTGACAGTTATCCAAGGTTTATCGCGACGGTCACTCAGATTGTGAATTGCCCGCGCAACCAGCTCTTTGCCGGTGCCGCTCTCACCCGTAATCAAGACTGTTGTCGTATTGCTTTGTGCAATCTTGCTGGTAACGTCAAGAACATTTGTCATTGCGGGTGAAGACCCGATGATCTCGCAGAAGCCGTATTGCTTCCGTTCCTCTTCCCTAAGATATGCTAATTGCCGTTTTACATGAGTTGTCTCCAGAGCCTTTTCAACTACAAGTCTTAGCTCCTCTGGGTTGACAGGTTTTGTGATGTAGTCAAACGCTCCCAGCTTCATTGCCTGCACGGCTAAATCCGACCGATCCACTACTGTGAGCATGACTACCATCGCATCGGTCTTCGCGTTTCGGAGTTCCCGGAGCATATCAATTCCCGTCCCATCTGGCAGCCGTTGATCTAGAACAATCAGGTCTGGCTGATGCTCGCACGCAGCCGAAAGCCCTTCCCTCATCGTCGCTGCCTCGATCATCAGGTAACCCTCTTTTGCCAGCTCTTGTGCTAGCGACCAGCGCATCAGTTTTTCATCGTCGACAATGAGGATGGTCTCAGCTCGCATAGGTCATATTCTCTCCGCGCAAAACTCGGATCGTAATCGCAACAGTCGTTCCCCTCCCCACGTGACTTTCTATTGAAATGGCACCAAGGTGCTGCTCGACAATTCGTTTGCAGATCGCTAGTCCGAGTCCTGCGCCTTTATGCTTCGTGGTGAAGAACGGTTTGAAGAGTTTTGCTCGATGTTCTTCCGGAATCCCCTTGCCAGTATCTTGAATCTGTATCTTCACCAGTTCGTTTTGCCGCACAGTGGTCACCGTGAGTGTTCCAGCCGTTTCCATCGCCTGAAGAGCATTTAGAAAAATATTCCACAGGAGCTGTTGGATCAATTTTTGGTCAGCTAAGATGGGAGGGATGTTGTTTCCTAAGCTCTTGTTGACGACGACTTGTTTTCCATTCAGTTGGGGTGTCAAGAGCGAGAGTGTCCGTTCAATGATCTCGTTGACATGGATTTCCTCGAACATAGGTGCGGTTGGCCGAGCGTAACTAAGTAGGTCATTGATCGCTTGGTTGATTCGGTCCAATTGCAATATCATCTCCCGCACGATTCCTTTGCGGGGATCATCCTGAGGTGTATCGGCATCGAATACTTGCAATGCACCAAGCACGCCTGCCAACGGGTTCTTAATTTCGTGCGCAATGCTCGCCGCCATTTCACCACTGCTCGCCAACCTGTCGGCTTGTTCAAGCTGGACTTGGTGCATTGTGTGTAATCTGGCATGGGCTTCGTTTAAGCGCTGGATAAACTTGTTGAAATCAGCGATCAGGTCCGCAATTTCATCGCGCGTCTGCGGTATCTCCAGCGGTGCTAATCTCATTTGCTCGCCTTCCTCCACCTGATCAATTTGATTTTCCACGCGGTTGATTTGAGACTGGGCCTTCGATAGGGGCCGAATAACCAAAAATAGGACAGCGAGGTATATAGCTCCTCCCAGTCCAAAGAGTGTAACGATCGTCATCAGAATATTTATCGCCCGATGCTCTGATGCCACTGAACGAAGGTCATCAACTGAAGTCTTTACTGCAAAGTACCCTCTTCCTGATTCGGGTTCAAGATGACAGCGGTAGCATTGCTGTTTCTTAACGATAGGGGTGACGATGTATTCGTACAATGAGTCATTTTCCTCGATGCGGCGAAACCAGTGGCCAGGCCACTCTGGTAATTCGCGGAGTTCGTCCAACGGAATTCTCTCGGAATGAGGCACAGCTCTCGCACTCAGGGCAACGGTGCCGTCCAGTTTCAGGATAAAAACGTCCTTCGCTTGCCGAGAGCCCGTCGCCGACTCGAGCGCACTTTGCAACTGGTCACTTTTCCCTTCGAGCATAATATGTTCGAGGATCGCTTGTCCGAATTCAGCTATTCCATGCGCTTTTGCCTGAGCCTGTTTTTGCAGTATCCTGTAACCTGTTCGATGTGCAAAGAACGCGAACGAACCGGCCGCCAGAAGAAGAACGAGCGCAACCGTGCCCGCGACTTTCATCCTCAAGCCTGGAAAAAGTTTCTCCAAGAATGTTTTCATCGGGATCCTCGCGCGATATCCTCGAAACCGGCTTTCGCGCCACACGCCCTCTGAGCGGCTCGCAAGAGTTGCTTTCGGGCCTAGGGCAACTCGAAACTTGCAGCCGACGCTGAGTTAGGTGAGGAGAGTTCTTCCAACGGCGGGGGCTCGGGAAAAAGCCTCGGCGGTTCACCGCCGGATTCACGACTAGCACGCAGAACTTCCGAAGAGAAACTCAACCCGAAAAACACCCCGCTAGTACCCCTTCCCTCACGTCGACTTCCTTGGACTCCCATGGCAAGCTGAAAGTGCTGCACCAGAAACCATTTTAAGCCTAACTTAACTCCTGCTCCTTTGCCGACCAATTGTTCTCCTGTGTATAATTCTCCCACTGCGAGAAGATGTTCCGCCAACGGCACAGTCACCCCGCTTCCACCAACAATTCGACTCCTGACGCTGGGCAATTTATCTTCCACCCATGTGTAACCCAGATGGAGATAGCCAATAGTTCCTCTCCACAAGGGAGAACTCGCAATCAATGTGCCAGAAAACGCCATCACTTCCTGAATGCTCGTGCTCGCCGGTCTTAATTCCACCCGCTGCATCTGCAAGCAGCCGGAGAGGAGTCCATCTGCAGGGCCGTGGTGAAAGAAGTTTACCTTAAGTCCGAGCGTTGAATAGTTCTCTTCGTCCCCAGCATCCCAACGCACTGAAGCGAAAGACGCATATGCATCGACACCTTTGGCAAGGCCAAACGCTAGAGCAACCGGAAATGCACCGATCAGCTGTCCCGCACCGAATTCTCCGTTGTAGAATATCCCCCCTCCAACCTCTCCTTGCCCAAGTACTGCTGGTGAGGGAGTCACAAACAAACCTGAAAAACCGTACTGGCTTATCCCCGCTCTGCCATACTCTCCTGTCGGCTCGTCGGCAGAAGTCTGCCCAAAACTAGCGGCTGTTCCCAGCACTAGTACAATCAACGAATATCGGCCGAACTGAGATTGCATATATTAGCCTACCTTAGACTACTTTTGGTGACAGTTCTGGCATACTGCAAGCTTTGGTGCAAAGAGCAAATATTCATGTTCTGATGCGTGCGGATTATGGCATGTTGCACAACTCAATTCTTTGCCGGGATGAGTCGGATCTGGACGTCCTTCGAGCGGGTGTCCTACGACCGGGTGAGGTGTCTCGGCGATTTCTTCATGACATACGCTGCATATCCTATTCACTCGATCCACAACGACAGCATCATTCCTTGAACCGTGTGGATCGTGGCACGTCCTGCATTCTTCCACAATGCCGTGAACGCTCGGTTTCGAGTTTACATCCTCCTGCTTATCGGGGTGACACTCGAAACAGAGAGAAGCTCCATAATCTTTGTCTGTATAGAGTTGATACTTGGGCGAAGAATCGGGGTCGTGGCACAACAAGCAATCCCAGTCTAACGCTGGATAGTGTACAGATTTCTGATTAACGAGACCTCTGTGGCACGGTGAACATTCGGATTCAAGCGAAGTGTTCTCCTCTTTAGTGGTTTCCGGGAGCGTTAGGGAATGGCAAGATTCGCACAGGACCTCATTTGTCTCATCATGGAATGCCTGGCGGTCAAGGTCGGGCGGGGGAATATCAGTTCCAACCTCTGTCTGGTAGAAGAATGATACCGAGTCGATACTAGCCACGTTGCCAATTTCCCCGATGGCCCTCACGTAAAAATTGTTCATCCCGGGGACTAGTGAGGTAGAGAAAGAAAAAGTATCTCCGAATCTTTGCTGGTATTCCTTGCTTGAAACGGAGAGTCTTTTCCTTAACCACCCTGACAAAGTGACTTCCGAGGAGAGCACTCTGCTGTCATATACTTGCGCCAGCATCTCGCGGAAGGCGTTCGATGCCCAAAACTTTCTTAGATCGACATTTTCCTCAGGTTGAAATGGGTACTTACTCGAAATGTCACCCGCCCGCAGTCTGCCGCTTTTTAACAGCACGCGATCGAGAATAACGTTGTCGGGGAACATCTCTCGTACCTCTTTGGCGAAACTCTCCTTTTGAACCTTGGTAGAAACGTCGATGAATTTCTTGGTTTCAAACCGCTCAAGCAGTTCGATCTCGGTGATTATGGTTTGATCGAAGCGGCCTGTTACAGTGGCAGCAGGTGCGGTTACAAGGAGTCTTTTCCCCTGAGGAAAGAGTATCGTAAAATTGGGCTGCTGAGGTTGCTGATGTCCAACCCCCAGAGTTGCAACGATGATCCCCCAAACCAGTGCCGGATTAGCTGGGGCCATCCTAACTCCTCACGTGTGTATGCTAGCATGTAGCAAGAGGTGTGCCAAATTACCCATCCGGCAAATTGTCGCATTTGCTGTGGGACTACATCGCTTCCGTGGGATTCCGTTCCCACAAATGGGAAAAGCATTGGATAGGGAGGCCCCACCACATCGATAGAATGACCAGGCCAACTATTTTGGCCAGACCTGAGGACGGAAAGGATGGCGCTGGGTCGCGATTCGCAGCGCAAGTGAGAAAAGGCCACTGAGCGGAGCCAGCTCAGTTACGAGCATTCAGCATAGCATGTTTGATCTTCCTCGACATTTCCTCGAGGATTCGCCGTACTCAGCGATTGGTAAGTAGTGTACTTTGCCCTGAAACTGTTTGTCGATCACACAACGGACACGCAATTGTTGGAATATTGCGCAACAAGCACATGTGATTCAACTTTGGAATCGGGAGTTGTCAGCGAGACCGATGATATCACTCCGCAGAAACTCTCACAAGAAAGATCATAGGTGTGTTTGGACTGCTCTCCGGAGTGTTGTAACTTGTGCAAACGCCGAGTCCGCAAAGATGGACTAATCACCACCACCTGAGTATTTCCGAGGGCTCCGTGCAGCATGCTCGGTGGTAGACGTGATTGATTGGTATTAACGAATCGTTGCTGTATGCAACTTGATTTAGTGTGCTTTCTCGACTAGATTCAGACAAACAGGAGGTGTTTCAGTCGGGGAGTAGCTGCTAACGCCGGTGCTAACACTTCCACCCAGAGAGGCTCACAAGAACCGCTTCTTCTGGCTGGTTTTGGCCCCGCGAAGAGCTTTTCAGGCTTGGAACACGAGTTCCCTGCCCGCCTTTCAGTAACCTCTGACGCAGGCGGGGAGTCTCGTTGGGGGCACAGGCTGTTCTCACTTTCCCCTCCCCACTGCCAACACCTCTCCTAATAAAATTCCAGCAGCGCAGGTGGATATGCCTGCCTTGTTCAAGCGGCCCAACAGTATCTACTGCATCGTATCCACTGACTAGGATGCTCCACGGAAGCGGGTAGACACTCCAGGAGACACAAAAAAACTCGCCCTTAAGAAGCTGCTCGATTTCGGGACCAATCGTAAAAGGCCCATTCCAAAAACTGCACTCCGACACTTCATCACGGAATTTCTATCCTTTGCTGAGTAGGTGTATTCGCCCGGGAATGTCGACATCTACAAGAAATCCCTGAATAACTTCCTGGACGGAGCGGTCTCCTCATCCTCGATGATCCTTATAGGATTCACAGTTTGTAAAGCACCCAGACTTCGTTTGATTCCGAAACAGAAATGGACTTCCGCTGCCGGAAAAATTTGATCGGGGATACATATGCGAGGCAATGTGACCAAGATCATACTGATCAACTACTAACATATGTTAAATTAGGTCAGTAGTCATGGCCAAGAAAAACCACAACGGGATGAAAACCCTAAAAAACTTGATGGAACACCGGCATCTCTCCGTCGAAAGAGTGGCTGTTGACCTAGGTGTAACCTTCATGACGGTGTATCGTTGGTTGAGCAACAAATCTGAACCTTCTCCTCTCGCAAGAGAAAAACTTAAGGAAAAGTTCGGAATCGAATGGGACTAAGTAGCAAGCATAGGGTGACAAAGGCAGACTCGAAAATAAAGCGAATTCTCTTTTGTGGATACGCCCCGGTGCATTTTGTTTGTTTCCAGCCCATCTACAAGCGTTTGACTAAGATTCCTCTAATAGACGTTTATTTTTCAGGAGGACTGCGCATCAAACAGGAAAATGGAGAATACCTCTATGATACGCATTCCTTGTACCGGCCTTTTCATGTTCCGAAGGAAAAGATTCTCCCCCATGCAGTGATGAGACGTCAATCCTTTGATATGGTGTTTTGCAGTTTCGTCTCGGGCACATTTCCTAACGCGGACAAGATGCGCATTCATCTTTTCCATGGAGTTTCCTTCCGCAACATGGCCGTCCGGAGGGACATCCTTATATACGACCGTTTATTCATTGTGGGCCCCTATCAAAATAGGCTTTTCCAAAAGACCCAACTTCTGCGAAAAGGAGACCCCCGCGCGGTCCCCATTGGTTTCCCCAAGCTGGACCGATTGGTCGATGGCTCCCTAGACAAAAAAGGGATCTTAGAGCGTGTCGGTTTCACAGGAAGGCGGCCCATCCTTATTTACGCTCCAACAGGTCAAAAACATAATTCCCTGAAAACCGTAGGTGAAGAGATTATCAAACGCTTAAAAAACACGCAGCGTTATGACTTGCTCATTAAACCGCACGACCATCCTAGGGACAACTCGATTCATTGGCCGAACCGTTTGCGACGCTATGCAGATCCGCACACGAAGATCCTCCGAGATTACGACATCGTGCCTTATCTTTTCATTTCAGATCTTCTCATAACTGATGCCTCATCCGTCTCCAGCGAGTATTCCCTACTAGACCGTCCCATGGTTTTCTTGGACGTTCCGGAACTGTTGGAATCCGCGCGTGAGAAAGGTGTACCGCTAGATTTGGACACGTGGGGCCGCAAAGGGGGAGTAACAGCCCGGTGGCCGGATGAGGCCGTAGATGGCGTGGGGTGGTCGTTGAATCATCCTAAGCACGGGAGTGCTATCCGCAAGGAGATGGCACGCGATCTCTTTTTCAATCCCGGCAATGCGACAGACAAAGCCGTCGATTGGATTTTGAGCACGCTGAAATTAGATGAAAGGCATCCGAACGATCATGGTGGGAGCTGAAAATAGGAAAGGAAAAAGGCAGAATTATAGATTCCGGTTCATCCGAGATCTATTGAAGATGCGCAGGCTGACTCATCTTCTCTGGCCTCATGCACGTGGCCACAAATTGACTCTATTGGCAGGGGCGATCCTCAGCGCACTATTGATTGCCCTAAGAATCGCTCAACCTTGGCCGCTTAAATGGATCATTGATAGTATTTCCCAATCCCCAATCACATTTTCATGGTTCAACCTCGAGCCACAACAGGCCATCATCGGTTTCAGCCTTCTCTATATCCTTTTTGCAATATTGGCTGCACTCGCTGAATACAGGCAGCGAATCATGCTGGCAGGACTCGGGAATCGGGTGCTGTTTAGCTTTCGGAACCAGCTTTTTAGCCATCTACTTTTACAACCTCTTGCCTTCCACGAGCGTCGCGATGTAGGGGAACTATTGACCCGCGTTGTCTATGACACGGCTCGGTTACGGCGTGGAGTCAACGGCATTCTGATCAGGACTTTTCAAGTTCTCTTCATGTTTCTTGCTATCATTGGCGTCCTTCTTTGGCTCAA
>JBHHZW010000037.1:0-11361 GCA_046758305.1 Bacteroidota bacterium
CTTTTTTGTCTCTTTTGCGATCCTTCTCGGAGTACTGGTTACAGCTGCCTTCCTGCAACTTGCCGCAGTTGCTCTGACCTCGACTTACAGTTTGGAAGGACTGCATTTACCGCCTGACCAAGCCTTGGTCAAGACCGATGTCATCGATGGTCAGCATTACGCTAAACTCGGTGGCATCGCTTCGACCTCCGTAGTCGTCATCACGCTCTTTGCTCCGCTGGTGGGATTTCTTCTCTACCGGAAGGGATTAAGTACTCCTGCGATGAGCTTGGTAGCGATGGGCATCGCACTCGTCGCGGTCCTGATCGGCTTCGAAATTCCCGTCACGCTGGATCCCAAGACGTGGATGATAATTCTGAGCTTGTACATGGTGGTCGCCGCGTGGATTCCAATCTGGGTTGTCCTTCAGCCCCGGGATTTTGTCAACGTTCATTTTCTGTACATCGGTCTTGCAGGGATGATGGTGGGGATCGTCGGCAGCGGGCTCCATGGCATCTCAATCGACGCACCTGCATTTAACATCAGCGCCGAAACCGTCCGGGCCCTTGGGTTCATGTGGCCTTTCCTCTTTGTCACGATTGCTTGCGGGGCCTGCTCGGGCGCGCATTGTTTGATCGCGAGTGGAACGACGTCCAAACAGCTGCTTTCCGAGAAGGACGCGCTCCTCGTCGGTTACGGCGCCATGATCTTCGAGGCGGTTCTCGGGATTTGCGTGACTCTGGTGATCATATCTGGACTTGGGTTTGTGGAGTACCGTTCCATCGTCTGGCCGCAAGACCCCGAGGGAAATTTCCTTGCCGGCAATGCTCCGCTCGCCTTTGCGTTGGGAGTCGGGACATCGTTGTTCAACGGTGTGGGACTCCCGACGATCTACGGAACGATCTTTGGAATTTTGATTCTCGAGGGATTTCTGATCACGACCATTGACACAGTGATTCGTCTCGAACGCTATCTCTTCGAAGAGCTTTGGGTTGTCCTGTTGCGTGATCGTGTCCCAGCTCTTCTTCGCAACAAATTCTTCAACAGTGCTCTGGCCGTTGCTCTGATGGTTGCTCTGGGATTCACGAATGCCTACCAGGTGATCTGGCCCATCTTCGGTTCTGCGAATCAGCTGCTCGCGGCGCTTGCCTTGATCGCGATCACCGCCTGGCTCGTGCAAAAAGCGAAAAAGGTGTGGTTTGCTGCGATTCCCGCTGTATTCATGGGCGTAACGACAATAACCTCACTGATCTTGCTGCTTCAGCGCTACGTAGCGGAAGGGAACTGGATGCTGACGGTTACTGATATTCTTCTACTGGGTCTCGCCCTTGGTGTGGTGGTTATGACGTTCCGCTATTTTTATGGCTTGCGGGGAGCCCTGGCCGGTCAGGCGGCGAAGTAGGGACGTGTGTTGCACTTCATCGACAAGCTCGCTCAATAATCTTCGTTTGGGTTCTTACCAGCCCTCAGATGAAATCTGACTGCTGGTCTCTCAATTCCGATATCATGCGCGTCAACCGTTCCCGCTCCCTAATATTCAACAAGCGGAATCCCGCGGAGCAAGATTCGGTCGACGTGCGATGTGGTCTAGGCGAGGTGTCCAGCAAGATGCCCGTCCCGCGACTACAAAATAGTTGCTTCGCCATCCCGAGAGGTCACGCTTTCGCAGCGATTAGAGTCGAGCGCTCGTGGCGACCCCTCCCATTCGGACGGCACCAGTTTAGATGTGCGATGCACCTCAATAGTGCGTCGCACTTTGCTTCGCTTGATTTTTCCTCGTCTCCAGGCTTTGTCTGATGGCGGGCGGTGCAAGATGGCTGGTGTTCGCCCCTGCCCTATTCGCGGATCACGAGGTAGGTGGGTAGAGTCAGATGAACCGATTTGGTGATCGGTTACCTGGCGGAATTCAACCTCCCGTATTTTACCTTCGTTGCGTGTATTCGCTCTTCGGTGAGGCCGGCTCGGATAAGAAATCAAACGCTCCGTCCATGCTGGCATGATTGCCGACGAGCACGAGGCTGTCGCTCGGTTCGATCCGGAAATCCGGGCTGGGATTGACGAACGGCTGCTCCCCGCGCACGACGGCGATCAAGGTGACTCCCGTCCTTTTCCGAAGGTCGAGTTCCCCAATTGTCTTGCCCGCCGCGACGGAACCATCAGTTATGAGGAATGTATCCGATGTGCCCGCCCCGAGCAGCTGTGCCACGCGGTCGAATCCTTTTCCGGGCCGTGGGAGCCCCCGCAGCATGCTGTAGTTCTCATCCCGTATTACTTGGATCTGCGCATTGATGACGTTGCGCGGGATGTGAAACTGCTCGAGGACGCGGGTGAATATTTCAATAGAGGTTTCAAATTCTTCTGGGATTACCTCGTTGGCGCCGAGCCTGCTGAGCTCGTCCACTTCGGTGACAAGTCGCGTCCGGACGATGAGGTGAATGTGGGGATTGAGCGAACGGACCAGACGCGCCGCCGTTCTTGTGGCCCGGGGATCGGCGAGGGTGAAGACAATCGTGTTGGCCTGCTGGACGTTGCAGAGATTGAGAATATCCTTCCGCGTCACATCTCCAAAGACAACGGGATAGCCTTCGCTCTTGAGGCGGCGAACCGTTTCTCCGTTTGCTTCAAGAATAAGATACGGAATACCCGTTTCGCGAAGGACGCGGGCGACATTTTGACCGTTGAGGCCGTAGCCGACGATGATCACGTGGTCCATGGGCCGTGTGCTCTCTCTCTGCTCTTCTCGAGATACCCGTGTGCGAAACGGAAGTATGTTCTGTATCCGCTCGGCGAGCGTCGGAGCGACCTTAATGAGCGCCGGAGTCACGATCATCGTAAGGACAGAGGCGCCGAGAAAATGCTGATACATGCTTGGATTAAGCAGTCCTACCGACTCTCCCACCTTCGAGAGGACGAAAGAAAACTCGCCGATCTGCGCGAGGCTCAGTGCTGTGATCGCTGCGGTGCGGAATGGAAATTTGAGTGCGAGGACGACACCGAAGACAATCACCGCTTTGACGATAAAGATTGCTGAGCTGATTCCGACAACAGCCAACACATTATTGAACACGAAATCGAGGTTCAGGAGCATACCAACCGAGATGAAGAATAAGCTTGTGAAGAGGTCCCGAAACGAGACAATTTCTGCAACGACCTCATGGCTGTATTCAGATTCTGAGATTATCAGTCCGGCGATGAACGCTCCCAGCGCGTAAGAGAATCCCAAGGAAGCTGTTACCCCTGCCATAACCAGACAAACCAGCAGAGACCCCAGAAGAAATGCTTCACGCACGCGCGTGCGTGCGATCTGATGCAGAACCTTCGGCATAACAAAGCGTGCAACGTAGAACACTACGACGATAGCGCCAATGCTCAGTAGGAATCGGACCGCAACACCCTCGAACGCCATACCATGGCCACCGGCAAGAAGTGGGGTCACCACAATCATCGGGACGATGAAAAGATCCTGGAACAACAAGATGCCCACAGAAAGCTTGCCGTGTGGGGCATCGAGTTCGGCTCGGTCGGCGAGAATTTTTAGGACGATCGCCGTGCTGCTCAGCGCAATCAGGAAGCCGAAGAAGGCTTTTTCATTCGCATTGAACCCGCCTAAGCTGACGAGCAGAAAGACGACAGTGACAGTACCGAGAACCTGAAGTCCACCGCCGAGGAAAAACTGCCTTCGGATCGCCTTTAGGTGTGGCAGAGAAAACTCTAGACCAATGAAGAACAGCAGCATGACGACGCCGATCTCAGCAAAAATTTCAATCTCCTCTTTCTGTCCGACAAAGTTGAGGCCGAACGGCCCAATCAGCATTCCCGTGACAAGAAACCCCACGATGCTGGGCAAGCGCAAGCGGTTGCTGATAAAAATGATCAGCACCGCGGCAGCGAGTATGATGACGAACTCTTTGAGAAATGGAAGATGTTGCATTGCGTCGAGATTTTGAACCCAACAACTCGAACGTCGCCTGACGGGGATCTTTGTTGCGAAGTTCCCCGTCGTGGGACGCTCTGTCCGCCGATCAATCTATTCCAAAGTGGTCCATAGTTCCCCGATCGTGCTTTTCCGAGGGAGGAGACTGTTTTGGAGTCTCTTCTTCTATTCGCTCGACCTCCATTTTCTCCGGCTCTTTCTCCAAGTGCATTTTCTGGAGCTCTGTCACTTGAAAAAACAGGAGACGGGAAAACAGCGTACGGAAATTCCCAAGCGTCCTTGGATTGCCGACGGCGATGATGTATTGTATTCCCAGCGCGATCGCGCTCAAGATGATCGCGACTCCGATGAGACTGTACAGCATATAGAGTGACGGGGCCCTCAGAATTGCAAGCAGCGTTATCGAAAACTCCACTGCCGCGAACAGAACGAGCACAACGACCGTCCAAGCAGTGACGCCGCCTACGACCATTAGTCGTTCTTGGATTTTCGGATCGCTGAGGAGATTCTTCCAGACCTGCGATCTCCGAAATACGTGAAATCCAACGAGTAGAAGGACCACCAGCAGCAGTCTGATCATCCCGAAGGATCCTTTCCCGGTGCTGAGCCGTCGGCGAGGGAGGTCATGTGGATCGGAGTGCGTTCACGATCTTAACGCGCGCGGCGAGATCCGCGGCGAGAAAACCGGCGACGGAACCTACCACGAGCGAAAACAGCAAGGTCAAGAAAACAGTACCTGGAATGAGTGCGAACCCCAATGAGAGTTTATCGCAATATACAGTAATGCTGGTGGTATTGCAACGAAACTCCGGAGGGAGAGGAAAGAAAGGTTGATCCCTTGTTCGAAACAGTCGAGCACTCCTTCACGGCGCCGGGCGTACGCGGTGCGTGCTCTTTCGCACTGGCGGCCTTTGCTGCACTGCGGAATGCCTCTCGCGGAAATTCGGTCGCGTTGACCGCAAATAGGTCCGGTCAGCTTTGAAAAGCTGGTCGAGTGTGGATGGTACACTTCCTGCAGAGACGGTCAGGTTCGGGTTCACCACGATGGAAAAAAAGGCTGATAATTCAAGATTATCTATTGAACAACCGCGGCGCACCTAGATGACGTGTCCGCCAGGTGTACGGAACGGATGCGTGTAAGAATGATGTGGCAACTCTGATCGGATTTTGCTATATTGAAAACCCGAGCATACATGCCGAAACGCGTTGACCTAAGGTCCATCCTCATAATCGGCAGCGGTCCGATCGTCATCGGCCAAGCCTGCGAGTTCGATTATTCGGGTACTCAAGCGTGTAAAGTCCTTCGAGAACTCGGCTACCGCGTAATCCTCATCAATAGCAACCCCGCCACAATCATGACCGACCCCGAATTTGCAGACGCGACGTACATCGAACCGATCACACCCTATTTTGTAGAGCGTATCATTGAACGCGAACGCCCAGACGCACTGCTTCCCACGATGGGTGGCCAGGTCGCACTCAACGTGGCTGTCGCCTTGGCCGAAAGCGGTGTCCTACAGAAGTACAGGGTAGAATTGATCGGCGCCAAAGTTAACGCGATCAAGAAAGCCGAGGATCGGGAACTCTTTCAAAAGGCGATGCGGAATGCTGGATTGGAGACTCCGCGCGGTGGATTTGTTACGACTGTAGATGAGGCGCTGAAGATCGTCGAGGGCATGGGATTCCCGACCGTCATCAGACCATCATTTACTCTGGGTGGGACGGGCGGCGGTACCGCCTACAACATCGACGAGTTCCGCCTGCTGGTGGAACACGGGCTTGAGGCCAGTCCGATACATGAGATTCTCGTGGAAGAATCCGTCATCGGATGGAAGGAATACGAACTTGAGGTCATGCGCGATCTCGCCGACAACGTGGTCGTGATCTGCTCGATCGAGAACTTCGACCCGATGGGCGTGCATACGGGCGACTCGATCACCGTGGCACCCGCACAGACACTTGCCGACAAAGACTACCAGATGATGCGCGACGTGGCGAAAAAAGTGATCCGCGAAATTGGTGTCGAAACGGGGGGTTCGAATATCCAGTTTGCAGTCAACCCGGATGACGGTCGGATGCTCGTCATCGAAATGAACCCTCGCGTGTCGCGATCGTCCGCGTTGGCGTCGAAAGCCACTGGGTTCCCGATCGCAAAGATTGCCGCGACGCTCGCTGTCGGCTATACCTTAGATGAAATACCCAACGACATCACCAAGGAGACCCCGGCGTCTTTCGAACCGACACTCGATTATGTCGTGGTGAAAATTCCTCGCTGGGACTTCGAGAAGTTCAGGGAAGTAGACGATACTCTCGGTGTTCAGATGAAGTCCGTGGGGGAAGTGATGGCGTTCGGGCGAACTTTCAAGGAGGCGCTCCAGAAGGGACTCCGGTCCCTGGAAATTGGCCGGTATGGTCTGGGAGCAGATGGAAAAGATCTGTTCGATCTCTATGAGCTGACGGAACGCCAGCGGCAGGAATGGAAGGAAAGAGTCAGGAAGAAGCTCGCAGTGCCGAAACCTGATAACGTCTTTTACTTGCGGTATGCACTGCAGCTCGGCATTTCCGTCGAAGAACTCTCTGAGATCACGAAGATCGATCCATGGGTTCTGCACAATATCAAAGAGATCATCGACTTCGAGGATGAGCTCAAACGGGATGGAACGATGGCGACTGAACGTTTGTGGAAAGCGAAGCAGTACGGATTTTCCGATCGGCAATTGGCCCACCTCTGGAGAGCCAGTGAGGAAAAGATTCGCGAACTTCGAAAAGGACTCGGCGTTGTACCGGTGTTCAAGACGGTCGATACCTGCGCCGCGGAATTCGAGGCACATACGCCGTATTACTACTCCACTTACGAATCCGAGAACGAGGTTACTCCGAGTGACAGACAGAAGGTGATCATTCTCGGAGGCGGTCCAAATCGCATCGGCCAGGGAATCGAGTTTGACTATTGTTGTGTGCACGGAGTGTTTGCCCTTGAGGAAGAAGGCTACGAGACAATCATGATCAACTGCAATCCGGAAACTGTCTCGACGGACTATGACACGACGGACAAGCTCTACTTCGAACCCCTGACTCTTGAAGACGTGCTCAACATTTGCGAGCAGGAGCAACCGAGCGGCGTGATTGTGAGCTTCGGAGGACAGACACCGTTGAAACTCTCCAAAGCTCTCGAGGCGAACGGGATCAGGATCCTCGGAACATCCTCTGAGGGCATCGACATCGCCGAGGACCGAAGGCGGTTTGGGGAGGTCCTGGAGCGGCTCGGGATTCCTCATCCCGAAGACGGTGTCGCAACCTCGGCGGACGAAGCAGAAGCAATCGCGTCCCGATTAGGTTTCCCTGTCCTTATTCGGCCGTCCTACGTGTTGGGAGGGCGGGCGATGGAAATCGTGTATACACCAGAGGCTGTCGAAGAATATATGATCCGAGCGGTGATGGTCTCTCCCGAACATCCGGTTCTCATCGATCGATTTCTCGAGGACGCGATGGAGTTCGACGTCGATGCAGTCTGCGACGGCGAGGATGTACTCATCGGCGGCGTGATGGAACACATTGAGGAGGCGGGGATCCACTCTGGCGACAGTTCCTGCGTTCTGCCGCCCCAGCTCTCGACTCCCGAAATCATCGAAACGATGAAGGAATATACCTCGAAGCTCGGCTTCGCCCTCGGCGTCCGCGGACTGATCAACGTTCAGTTCGCAGTTCAGAACGGGAAGGTGTACGTCTTGGAGGTGAATCCTCGCGCATCACGTACAGTTCCCTTCGTAAGCAAAGCCACCGGAGTTCCTCTTGCAAAGATTGCTGCGAAGGTCATGGTAGGAAGGAAGCTTCGTGACCTCAACATCCAGAAAAACGACCGTCCGAAGCAAGTCTCCATCAAAGAGTCCGTGTTCCCGTTCTCGAAGTTCCCGAGGGTCAACATTTTTCTTGGACCGGAAATGCGATCGACCGGTGAGGTGATGGGGATTTCAGAAACGTTCGGAGAGTCGATCGCCAAGAGCTTTCTCGGCACAGGAAGTCCACTGCCGATGGAAGGTGGCGTGTTCATCAGTGTGAACAACAATGACAAGAACAGCCGAATGTCTGGTGTAGCGAAAAGCCTGGCCGAACTCGGATTCACAATCTATGCGACCGAAGGGACCTCAACGTACTTGGCCCAACATGGTGTTAACAACATAAGGGTGTATAAGGTCAATGAGGGTCGACCCAATGTCGTCGACCACATCAAAAATAGACTTATCCAGCTTGTCATCAACACTCCCCTGGGCGAGGTTTCTCGTTATGACGAGCTCGCGATTGGAAATTCCGCGATCGAGTACAGGATCCCAGTCATTACCACGATTTCAGCGGCTGCAGCGGCCGTGAAGGGGATTGAGTGCATGAAGCACGGAAAGCTGAATGTGAGAAGTATACAGGAGTACCATCGCAAGCCTTCGGCGGAAGTGTTGACAAACGCATCGTAAATCAGTATATTCAGCGCATATTTCTTGAACCAACAGCTTCCCACAACATAGAAGGAGTACCTGTAATGAAAAAACTTGTCCCGGTGGTTGGTGCATTGCTTCTGATTCTCGGATCCACGAACATTTCATTCGCGCAGGTTCCCTCACTTGTGAAAGTGAATCTGGGAGTTGGCGGCGGCTTGACGGCGCCGGTGGGGGACTTTGGTGATACGCATAAAGTAGGTTACAATGTTGGAGCCAAACTCCGTGTCTCGGGCTTGTTGCCGATTCGACTCGTGGGTACTGCCTATTACGCGAAGCTGGACGGCGAAGAACTAACCATCGACCTGCCGATCTTCGGTCCGGTCATGGTAACAGCAGAAGATGCCAAGATATTTCAGGTTGGTGCCGGACTCGAATATGAGCTCGTTCCCGCGCCGATCGTGAAACCCTACGTCGGAGGTGACATACTCTATAATAATCTTGATTTGGGTGGAGGCGGCGATTCGCGGTTCGGTGTCGGTGTAGGAGCCGGGGTCGAAATTAATCTCGGTGGAGTGCTCCACCTGGACCTCGTGGGCAAGTATCAGGCCCTGAACCTCTTCGGAAAAGACAGTGGAGAAAACACGCTGTCTCAAGCAAGCGCAACAGCGTCGTTAATGTTCAAATTGATGTGAAGTCTGCGTCCCCTGTAGTGGTTGGATTGCTGCGCGTTCCGTCAAGGGCTATCGAGAGGATCGATAGCCCTTTCTTGTGGTCCGGGATTGCTTTTTGAGGTTTGGATGGGTAATTTATTAGGATCAAAAGTCAAGACTTCCCACCAGATGGGTCGCACGAATAAGCTCGGCACGAATGGCCGCAAACGCCGGTTTTCCCCACGAAAAACCCGCGGAGACCACGCCCGCCCGCTTCCCCCGTTTGCGAAGGAGAAAGAGAAGCGGAAGGCCACTCCCTTCTCAGGGACCTCTGCCAGGACCATTCTCGTGAAGGGTGCGCGGGTCCACAACCTCAAGAACATCTCGCTGGAGCTCCCGCGGAACAAACTGATTGTGTTCACCGGTGTCAGCGGTTCGGGAAAGTCCAGCCTCGCCTTCGATACGATCTACGCCGAGGGTCAGCGGCGCTACGTCGAGAGCCTTTCGTCCTATGCGCGTCAGTTCCTTGAGCGGATGGACAAGCCTGACGTGGATGTGATCCAAGGCATCAGTCCGGCGATGGCGATCGAACAGAAAACGAACACGCGCAACCCCCGGTCCACCGTCGGTACGACGACCGAGATTTACGACTATTTCCGATTGCTTCTTGCGCGAATCGGACGAACGCATTGCACTCACTGCGGTCGGGTGGTCCGCCGCGACAGCGTGCGAACCGCGCTCGAACGTCTGAACGAAGAAGTCACGAGTACCGAAGCAAGAATCTATGTGCTCTTCCCTCTCCGTCCCGACAAGTCGGGACTCCGCGAAAATTCAAAGCTGAAGTTGAAACGGGAGTTCGAGAACCTCAAGAACCGCGGGTTCTTCCGCGTTCTGTACAACAACGAGATTGTCGACCTGAACAAACAATCACTCGGAAAGGCAAAGAGGCAGGATCTTCACGTTCTCGTCGACAGACTCCTGTACCGCAAGAACGGAAACGACAGTCGGATCCGCGACTCCGTGGAAACGGCATTCAACGCGGGTGACGGATACGCGTCAGTCTGGCTCGTGGACTCGGGCAAGCTTCTCAGTTTCAGTCAGCAGTTTGAGTGCTCGGAGTGCCGCATCCGATATGAGGAACCGCAGCCCCGTCTCTTCTCCTTCAATAACCCGTTTGGAGCTTGCCCGAAATGTCAGGGGTTCGGGCGATCGGTTGGAATCGACATGGACCTCGTCGTTCCGGATCGTTCGAAGACGCTGCGCATTGGTGCCATTGTTCCCTGGACGTCCCCGAAATACCGAGAGAACCTTCGCGCTTTGCTGCGGATTGCGTCCGAGGCGAAGGTCCGTGTGGACATTCCATTCAAGGACCTGACTCCAGAAGAGCTCTATATCATTTTGAACGGCTATGGTGAATTTGATGGCATCCAAGGGTTCTTCCGGATGATCGAACGGAAATCGTACAAGATCCACTATCGTGTTTTCCTG
The DNA here is from genome assembly GCA_046758305.1 of Bacteroidota bacterium. Taxonomy (GTDB): domain Bacteria; phylum Bacteroidota; class Ignavibacteria; order UBA10030; family JAZGDE01; genus JAZGDE01. Next base: position 10,482 of record JBHHZW010000037.1, read on the forward strand.
AGCCGCTACCGGGGGTACACGACGTGTGACGCCTGCAACGGTGCCCGCCTCCGTCCGGAGGCACTCAGTGTGCGCATCGCGGGAAAGACGATTCACGACCTGGTTCGGATGTCAATTGCACGGGCTAGCGAGTTTTACACGAGCCTTGACGTCACTCCTTACGAGCAAGAAGTCTCGAAGCGCATCCTGGAGGAACTCCGGAAGCGGTTGAAGTACCTCGTCGATGTCGGTATTGGATATCTGACCCTCTACCGGCTGTCGAGCACATTGTCCGGTGGAGAATCGCAGCGTATCAACCTTGCGACCGCGCTCGGTTCGTCGCTCGTCGGTTCGCTCTACGTTCTCGATGAGCCGACCATCGGCCTCCATCCGCGCGACAATCACAAGCTCATCAGGGTTCTCCAATCTCTTCGAGCTACTGGAAACACCGTCATCGTGGTGGAACATGACCCTGAAATGATCCGCGCGAGCGATGTGGTGGTCGATCTGGGGCCGCGGGCTGGCGAGCAGGGTGGTGAGATCGTCTTCGAAGGATCTGTCGAAGAGCTGGTCCGGAGTCACGACTCTTTAACCGGTAATTACTTAAGTGGAAAGCTCTCCATCGGAGTCCCGGAAACCCGGAGGGACGGGAATGGAAAGGCCATCGTCATACGAGCAGCCGCTCAGCACAACTGACCACGTAGCGATGTCAGAATACCGCTGAACCCACGCGTCTGCATCACCGGGGTGAGCGGTGCGGGCAGAAGCACGCTTATCCATGAAGTCCTATACGCAGGACTCAAGAAGATAAGGGGAGGGTATCACGGCACGGTCGGGGCTTGTCGCACCATCGAGGGGGATGAACTCATAGATGATATCGAATTAGTTGATCAGGCTCCGA